>JBBIMQ010000167.1:0-6196 GCA_037444345.1 Gemmatimonadota bacterium
GGGGGGGGGCCCCCGGGGGGGCCGGGGTCCGCCGCCCCGGGGGGGCCCCCGCGGGGGCCCCGAGACCGGCTCCCCGGATTACCCTTTACCGTTCACCATTGACCGCCCCCCGGCAAGGCCAGCTCCATGCTTGTCGTCATGGACCACAACGCCAGCGAGGCAGAGATCGGCCGCGTCTGCGAGGTCATCGAGGAGATGGGCTATCAGGCCCGCCCCATGCCCGGCCGGCAGCGGACCACGGTGGGTCTGGTGGGCAACGACGGCCGGGTGGATGGCTCCCGCCTGGCCGCCCTCCCCGGGGTGCTGGAGATCATCCACGTCACCAAGCCCTACAAGCAGGTCTCCCGAGAGTGGAAACCGGACGACACGCTGGTGCCGCTCCCCGGCGGCCTCGCCATCGGGGGCGAGGACGTGGTGGTGATGGCGGGTCCCTGCTCGGTGGAAACCGAGGAGCAGATCCTCACCGCGGCCCGCCAGGTACGCGAGGCGGGAGCCACGGTGCTCCGGGCGGGAGCGTTCAAGCCCCGGAGCTCGCCCTATGCGTTCCAGGGCCTGGGGGTGGCAGGGCTGCGGATGCTGGCCCGGGCCCGGGAGGAAACCGGCCTGCTCCTCGTCACGGAAGCGATGGACCCGGAAGGAGCCGAGCTGGTGGCGGAGGTGGCCGACATCATCCAGGTCGGTGCCCGCAACATGCAGAACTATTCCCTGCTCAAGAAGGTCGGGCGGCTCAAGAAGCCGGTCCTGCTCAAGCGGGGTCTCGCGGCCACGATCACGGAGCTCCTCCTCTCGGCCGAGTACATTCTCAACGAGGGCAACCCGCACGTCATCCTGTGCGAGCGCGGCGTCCGCGGCTTCGACTCCGCGACCCGGAATCTCTTCGACCTCTCGGCGGTCCCCGTCGTCCACCACCTCTCCCACCTCCCGATCATCGCGGACCCCAGCCACGGGACCGGCCACCGCGACATGGTGACCCCCATGGCCCGCGCCGCCGTGGCGGCCGGCGCCGACGGCCTGCTGGTCGAGGTCCATCCGGACCCGGAGCGGGCCCTCTCCGACGGCGCCCAGAGCCTCTACCCCGAACAGTTCGCCCGGATGATGCGCGAGATCCGCATCATCGCTGAGGCCATCGGGCGGCGGATCGCCATGCCGGCAGGGGTGGCATGACCGGGAGGCCCGCCGGGCCAGCAGGCGGGACTCGACCAGCGCGACCGGCCGCAGCACTTCTCGGGCTCCTCCTGCCCGTTCTCTTCGGCCTCGGCCCCGCGCCGATCGCACCGCCACGCCTCGCGGCCCAGTCTCCCGACCCGGTGGCCCTGGTCGAGCGCGCCGCGGCCGCCTATCAGTCGCTCAGGTCCTTCGCCGCCGACTTCCGCCAGATCATCGCCGATTCGATGATCGGCACCTATGAGAGCCGCGGGCGCCTGATACAGGCCGGCACTGCCAGGCTCGCGATGCGCTTCACCGATCCGCGGGGCGAAGCCATCGTCATGGACGGAGATTACGTCTGGGTGTACACGCCGAGCACCACACCGGGCCAGGTGATCCGCTCGCCGATTCCCCGAGACGCCACCTACGGTCCCAACGTGCTGGCATGGCTCCTCACCCGACCGGCAGAGCGATACCGGGTGCGCTACCTCGGCACCAACGCCGTGGGAGGACGCGGGACCGACGTGGTGGCCCTCACGCCGATGGACTCGACACTCCCGTTCCGCGAAGCGGTGGTCTGGCTGGATCAGGCGGACGCGCTGCCGCGGCGCCTCGAGATCCGGGAACGCGGGGGCACGCTCCGGACCCTGATTTTCACCGGCGTCGAACGGAACCGCCGGGTAACCCCCGAGACCTTTCGGTTCGAGGTCCCGCCGGGGGTGCGGATCATCGAGCAGTAGCGGCGCGGAGCAGCCCTTCGAGCAGCACCGACCGCTCGGCGGCGAGGCCGGCACTCCGGGCCAGCGCCAGGGTGGCCAGTCCCAGCTCCGCGTACAACCGGCGCGTGGCGCCCTCCAGCACCTCGAGGTGGCGCCGGACCGTCTCGACGTCCCCCCGGATGATCGGCCCGGTGAGCGCCTCGGCCGGGGTCCGGCCCGCGAGGTTCCCCACCGCGCCGGCGAGGAGCGGCAGGTACATGTTGGCCGCGAGCCGGGGGGCGATCCCCGCCTCGGCGGCGATCCGTTCCGCGATGCTGGCCAGCGTCACCACGTAGTTGGCACAGAAGACGGCGCCGATGTGGTAGGCAGCCTTGGCGGAAGCGGGCACCTCCACCGCCGTAAGCCCCAGCCGGTCGGCCAGGACCCGGCCTGCCTCGCGGGCGATCTCGTCCCCCTCGATGGCGGCGTAGGCACCCCGCCACCGCTCCGCCGCCTCGGCCGGGTCGGCGACGGCCTGCAGGGGATGGAACGACCCCAACCCCGCCGCCCGCCCCTCCAGCGGCGCGAGCACCTGCCGGTCCTGAAGCCCGGAGAGATGGAGCACCACGTGTCCCCGTCCGACCGCGCCGGTGCCGGCCAGGTCCGCGGCCAGGCCCGCAATCGCGTCGTCCGGCACGGCCAGCAACACCACGCCATCCTGCCCCACTGCCTTGCCCAGGTCCCCGGTCTGGAGCTGCAGCTCCCGGTGCACCGGCTTGGCGCGCCGGCCCCAGAGCAGCGCGGGAAGACCGGCGCGGCGAAGCGCCAACGCCAGGCCCTGTCCCATCCGCCCCGCGCCGATCACGGTGACCCGGTCAACCAGCATGGAGCCACCCCCAGAGGAGCGAGAGCCCGATCCCACCGAGCAGGACCGCGAAGATCCAGTAGAGCCGGCGAGGCCTGGCCGTGCGATTGATCCGGACGCCAAGCGGCACCGTCAGCACTGCCCCCAGGGCCAGGGGAACCGTCATGCGGAGGTCCAGGTAGCCAGCCATCGCCCAGGAAACCGGGGGGGCGGGCCCCGCCAGCCCGTAGCCCAGCGCGCCGGACAGGGTCGTGAGACAGACCCCTGCGAGGGCGGTGGGGGCGACGGCGCGGACCGGGAGCCGTCCCACGTAGAGCAAGACCGGTACGGCAATCAGTCCCCCCCCTATGCCCAGCAGGCTCGCCAACGCTCCTCCGAACGCCCCGCTCGCGACCAGCCAGGCCCAGGAATGGGGCGGATGCTCCCGCTCGGGCGCGGCCGGCCGGCGGGCGCGCCGGACCATGTCGGCAGCCGACATCAGAAGGAAGAGACCGAATACCCCCCGGAGCCAGAGCGTCTGCTCGGTGCGGGTAAGGATCCGGGCCGTCACGTAGGCGGTGACGATCCCCGGCACCGCGTAGGCCAGGGCCACTTTCCAGGCGATGGCGCGCTCCAGCCAGTAGCGCCAGGTCCCGATCGAGGAGGCGATGAAGGCAACGCCCAGACTCGTGGCATGAGCCACCACCGTCTGGGTCGAAGGCGAGACCCCCGTGCCGTGATACACGAGGTAGAGAAACGGCACCATCAGCACCCCGCCCCCGATGCCGGCGAGGGCGGAGACGGCGCCCACCGCGAGCCCGGTCCCGAATGCCCCCGCCAGCTCGAGCACGGGAGCGATCGCTCAGTACCTCCCCACGGTCGGGGCGGCGGCGGCCGCCAGAGCGAGCAGGTCCTTGGGATTCTGCGCCCGGCGCAGCAGACTCAGCGCCGCTTGCATCTGCCGGTCATCCCGGGCCCGGCGGCGGAACTCGCTGGGACGCCCGAAGACGTAGCGGGCGATCTCGTAGCTCAGTTGCTGGTCCACCAGGCTGCCGCCCTTGGCGAACGTCTCGTCGCTCATCTCGACGCCCTTGGCCCGGAGCCGCCTCAACACTTCGGCCCGCATCGCCGGGGTGACCCGAAAGTCCTCGCTGCTGACGGACCGCTCGTTCTTCAGCTGCAGGGCGTAGCTGGTGAGCACATCCCGGTACTCGCCGAATTTCGAGCCGAGGGCGGCCGCGAACTGCCGCTCGCCGTCGGTCAGGGTATCCGGCCGGATCACCAGGTCGGGGACGATCCCGCCGCCGCCCCACACGACACGGCCCCCGTCCGTGCGGTACACCGGCCGCGCGGTGTCGCCGGCCGCGGCGCTGTCCGGAGCCCCGCCGGCGTCGGCCACGGCCTGGCGCGCCTGGTCCTCCTCGTTTCGCGCCGCGCGCTGAATCGTCCGGCCGCTCGGTGTGTACCAGCGCCCGGTCGTCAGCTTGAGCGCCGTGTTGTCCGAAAACTGGAACAGGGTCTGCACCAGACCCTTGCCGAAGGTCGGAACCCCGACCACCACGGCCCGATCGTGATCCTGGAGTGCGCCGGAGATGATTTCGGCCGCGCTCGCCGTCCCCTCGTTGACCAGCACCACGATCGGCAGGTTGGGCCACTCCTGATTCGCCTCGTCCAGGAACCGCTTGGTGGAGCCCCGGGCCCGGCCGCGGGTCGAGACGATCTCCGCCCCCTTGTCGAGGAACAGATCCGCCACCCGCACCCCCTGGTCCAGCAGCCCGCCAGGGTTGTTCCGCAGGTCGAGCACCAGCGTCTTCATCCCCTTGCCGAGCAGGGCTTTGATCTCGCTCCGGAGCTCCTGGGCGGAGTTCTCCGCCACCGGATTGAGCGAGATGTAACCCACTCCACCCGGGAAGAGGTTGCCCGGCGGCACCGAACGGATGTGGATCTGGGCGCGAGTGAGCCGGTAGGTCAGCGGCTGCGCAAAGCCGGCCCGCCGGATCCGCAGCTCCACCTCCGTTCCCGGCGTGCCGCGCAGCGCCTTGACCGCCTGATCGTTGTTCCAGCCTTCGGTAGACTTCCCGTCCACGGAAATGATCTGGTCGCCGGTCTCGATCCCGGCCCGCTCGGCGGGAGTATCGGGAAGCGGGGCCACCACGGTGATCCACCCGTCCCGCACGTCAATCTGGATTCCCAGGCCGCCGTAGTTCCCGGTCGTGGTCTCGGTGAGCTGCCGGTAGTCGTCGCCCTGGAGGAGGGTGGAGTAGGGATCGCGCAGCTGTTCCAGCAATCCCGTCGTGGCACGCTGATAGAGCTCGGCCTGAGGGATCGAGTCCACGTAGTACGCGCTGATGTGCGAGAGCACGTCCTCGAAGAGCCGGGCATTCTTGTACAGATCTCCCGGGCCACCGCCCTGCTGGAGCAGCCATCCGCCGCTCACGAACGACGTGATCGCCACCAGCGCGATCACCCACCAACGCTGTCGCATCATCCCTCCCCAGGGCTCGGCTGGGCCCGATGGGCGCCACCGACTCCCGGGTGGCGCATCACAAGGTTCTGCCACGCGGCGTGCAAGACCTGTTCCGGCGTCCTGGTACCGTCCAGATGAACGATATCAGGACCGCGCGCTGCCGCAAAGAAGGCCCCGACTCTGGCATGAAAGGCCGCGTCCTCGCGCTCGAACCGATCGAGCACATGCCCCTCCTGGCCCCGCAACCGGTCGAGACCCAGCTGGGGCGGGAGATCGAGCACCAGGGTCAGGTGGGGAGCGATGTGGCCGGTCGCGACCCGATTGGCAAGCCGCACGAACTCGAGATCGAGCCCCCGGCCGGCGGCCTGGTAGGCCTCGGTGGACAGGTGAAACCGGTCGGCCAGCACCGTCCGCCCCGCCTCGAGCGCTGGCCCGATCACGCGCCGGACCAGCTCCGCCCGGGCCGCCAGGAAGAGGAACAGCTCACCCGCCGCACCGATCGGTTCGGCCGGGTCGAGCAGGAGGGTGCGGACCCGTTCCCCGAGGGGCGTTCCTCCCGGTTCCCGGACCACGATCGGGGAGATTCCGGCCCGCACCAGCTCGGCCGCCAACCCCCGCACCAGGGTGGATTTCCCCGCCCCCTCGCTCCCTTCGACGGCGAGTAAGAACCCGGCGGCCCGGCTCATCCCAACGTGATGATACTGCTCGTGGCACCCTTCTCCATCCCCTGGGCGATGAGCTGATTCACCTTGATCATGATCTTCTCGAAGTTGGCGCGCGCCACGGCATAGGCCTGCCCGGCGGGACTGACTTCCAAGTCCCGGACTGCCTTTTCGTACGACTCGGTCGTGGTCTGATCGGGCATCTGCCCCTGCCCGACCAGCTCGTCCATCTGCCGCGCCAGCCGCTGGATCAGCTCGAGCTGGCGCACCGTATCCTCGTCGTCCTCGAGCGCGGCTTCGGCGCGCCGGAGCGCCTTGTACTCCGGGGACTGCCCCATCAGCCGCCCCAGCTCCTCCGCCTAATCCCAGATCACTCCCC
>JBBIMQ010000168.1:0-6188 GCA_037444345.1 Gemmatimonadota bacterium
TTCCCGCCTGGCGGCGCGCCCGGCGAGGGCGGCGGCGCCTCCCGGGCCGGGCTGGTGGGATCGGGGTCGCGGCGCTGCCGGCTGGCGGGGGGGGGGGCGCCGGGGCGATTCGTGACGCTGCCCGGAGAGTCCGAGATCACCTGCCCAGCTCGACCGCGAGGTAAGCCACGGCCAGGGTCAGGTAGGCGGCGAAGCTCAGGCCGAGGAGCACCGCCTCGCCGCGGCCCGGGCGGGCCCAGGGAGCGAGAACCAGGGCGAGTCGGCGGTGGTTGAGGAAATACAGGACCGGGGGGAAGACCACGGTCCCGGCAAACCCGATCACCGCCGAAAGGAGGATCAGTGGCCCCGGGGCCTCGAGCAGCATCGTGAGGCAGGTGACGGCGGTGAGCACCGCCAGCACCAGGTAGTACCACTGCCGCAAGGTGAAACGGCGGGCCCGGGGAAACAACGAGTGGATGATATCCGCCTGCATGCGGCTCACCCCGTCGGCGGTGGCAAGCCAGGTGTCGGTGAGGAACGCTGCCGCGACGACAAGAAAGAGGATTCGGCCGGGAGCGCCCCAGCTCACCTCGAAGAAACGGCTCTGCACCACGGCGAGCTGGTAGTCCTCCGGCAGGAGGCCGCGAGGGAAGAGCAGAGCCCAGGCCAGCAGGCAGGTGAGCAGCGTGGTTGCGAGGTTCCCGCCAATCCCGACCAGCGCGTCCACCGTCAGGTAACGCCGCCACCGCGCCCACTCCCGCCGGCTTGGCTCCGAGCCGTCAACCAGATGTCCCTCCACCCCGGCCGGCTCCGGCTTGCCGGTGATGGGGCCCGTGATCCGCCCGCCGTAGGCCGCCATGCCGCTTCCCTTCTCGCGGAGCCAGTAGGAATAGAGCAGGATCCAGAATCCACCGAGGCCGGCGAACGTGATGGCGGTGAGGAGCTTGGTGGCGTCGGCCGGATCGAACGGCCGGGGCGGCGGTCCCGGCGCCCCAACCAGGCCGCGGGCGAAGGCCGGCGCCGCCGCCACCACCTCGGGCTGGAGGCAGGCCCACAGCAGTCCCGCCACGGTCACGAGTGCCACCGCCTTCATGAACCGCTCCACCAGGCGGTACACCACTCCGGAGAAAGCGATCGCCGTCACGAAGATCGCGATCGAGACGTAACCCCAGAACAGGGTCTGGCCGCGCGGGCTCCAGCCGCGGGGCAGATGGGTGAGGGCGGCCATGGCCGTGCCGCCCGCCGACGCGAAGGCGCCGAACCAGAGAAACGAGAGGGTCATCAGCGCCCAGAGAACCGCGCCCAGCCCTCGGTGGAGCCGGAAGAACCCGCGGAAGATGCTCTCGCCGGTGAGCAGGGTATAGCGGCCGATCTCCCGGTTCAGCGGATACTGGAGGAAGCAGGCGGGGGCGAGGAGCCAGAGATAGGTGAGCCCGTACTTGGCCACGAGATACGGCCACCAGATGAGCTCCCCGCTCCCCTGTGCCAGGGCCATCCACACCACCCCGGGCCCGAGCGCGGCCCGCCAGGCCGGAAAGCGGGGCAGGGGAAGGCGCGGTAGATCGCGAAAGTCGGGACAGGGTTGGCGCATGGGTTAACGTACTGGCGTCCGCCGGGAACCCGGGCTCGGCGCTGGCACCCGGCCGGAAGCCCCCGACCTGGAGGCCCCGGCCGCCTCGACACGGAGCGACGATGACTCCCGCTTCTCGGGCCCGGCTCGAAGTCCTGGCCACCGCGTTGCTCTTCTCGACCGGCGGGGCCGCCATCAAGGCCGCCAGTTTCGGGAGCTGGCAGGTGGCGAGCTTCCGTTCCGGCGTCGCCGCGGCCGCAGTCTGGCTCCTGGTGCCGGCCGCCAGGCGCCTTCCGCGGGGCCGGGGGGTGCTCCTCGCGGCGGGCGTGGCGCTCTGTTATGCCGCCACTCTGATTCTCTTCGTGCTCGCCAACAAGGCCACCACCGCGGCGAACACGATCTTCCTGCAAGCCACCGCGCCGCTCTATATCCTTCTCCTCGGCCCCCTGTGGCTCCACGAGCCGATTCGCCGCCGCGACCTCCTGGCCATGGCCGCGGTGGCCGGCGGCACGGCGCTCTTCTTTGTGGGCCGGCAACCGGCCTTCGCCACGGCGCCCCACCCGCTGCGCGGGAACCTGCTCGCAGCACTGAGCGGGCTCACCTATGCCCTCATGCTGATGGGCCTGCGCTGGCTCGGGAAGGGAGCAGGGGTTCCGGCCGCGGCGGTGGCCCTCGGGAATCTATTCGCGTTTCTCCTCGCCCTCCCCCTCGCCCTCCCGCTCGCGACCCACTCCGCCATGGACTGGGCCGTGATAGTTTACCTGGGCGTTTTCCAGATCGGACTCGCCTACGCCCTGCTCACCCGCGCGATCCCCCACCTGCCGGCCCTCGAGGTCTCGCTCCTCTTGTATCTCGAACCGGCGCTGAACCCGCTCCTGGCCTGGCTGGTGCACGGCGAGTACCCGGGACGTCTCGCCCTGGCGGGCGGGGCGATGATCATCGGGGCCACGGGGCTCAAGGCCTGGTGGGACGCAAGAGCGCAGGCGCCCTGGCGAGCCCGGGCGGGGTCGAGCTGATGCCCTCCACTCCCGCCCTCATCGAAACCGTTCGGGTCCGCGGCGGCGTGGCCCCCCTGTGGTACCTGCACCTCCGCCGGCTGGTGGCGAGCTGCAAGGCGCTGGGGGTGCCGTTTCCCGCCTCGTTCCAGGTCCCGGGAGGAGGCCCGGATCGGGTGCAGCGGCTGGTGGTGAGCGCTGGCGGCGTGGAAGTCTCGGAACGCGAGCCGGGCGAGGACCGGCCCCTGCGGATCGTCACCTCCTCGGTCCCGCACGAGCCCTATCCTCACAAGACCACGGAGCGCGACCAGTTCGACCGTGCCGCGGCCGACGCCCGTGCCTGCGGAGCGGACGACGCGCTGCTCGTGACCCGCCTGGGGTTTGTCGCCGAGGGGACGATCTGGTGCCTCTTCTGGTGGGAAGGCGACACTCTGTGCGCCCCGGCGCGAGATCTGGGCATCCTGCCAGGGGTATCCCGCGCGCGGGTGGAGGAGCTCATGCCCGTCACGGAACGGCGAATCGGCCCGGCGGGCCTCGTGGGGCGGCCGCTGTTTCTGGCCAACGCCGCTCGGGGGATCGTCCTGGTGGAGGAATTCAACGGCAGGGCCGTTCCGGCGCATCCGGGCACGGCCGCGCTCCGGGAGCGGTTCTGGAAAGGATGAGGGCCGAGTCTCGCGGGGTTGACCGGGAGGGTGGCCGGTCGGTACTTTTTGCCGCTCGGACGGGCCGGGCGGGAGCCCCGTGGTGGTTGTAGCTCAATCGGTTAGAGCGCCGGACTGTGGCTCCGGAGGTTGCGGGTTCGATTCCCGTCAGCCACCCTCGGGTGGGGTGCAGGGTGGGAGGACAAGACTGGAGCGGGAGCCGATCCGCGGGGCGGCCAGCCCGGTGGTGTCGCTCCGGCACAGGTCCGTAGCTCAACTGGTAGAGCACCGGTCTCCAAAACCGGGGGTTGGGGGTTCGATTCCCTCCGGGCCTGCTGTTGGGCGGGTGCGGGGCTCGGCGGCGAGCAAGGCCGCGCCCGCGCACTGCCGTGCCGCTATCGTCTAGAGGCCTAGGACACAGCCCTCTCAAGGCTGGAACACGGGTTCGAATCCCGTTAGCGGTATGGGGAACCGGGTGGAAGGGAACGGGTAGTCGGCCCCATCGTCTATCGGCTAGGACGCGACCCTTTCAAGGTCGAAAGACGGGTTCGACTCCCGTTGGGGCTATGGCGGTCGTGCGGCGCCTGGGCGGCGCCCTCGACCCCCACGATACCGATCGGCGCCGCTAGCTCAACTGGCAGAGCAACTGACTCTTAATCAGTAGGTTCGGGGTTCGATTCCCTGGCGGCGCACTGCGACTCTCCCCGCCCCTCACGGCCACCCTCGGGTGGCCGTTTGCGCTGGTGCCGTCCGTCGCCCCCGACTCCGGCAGGGGCCCCGGTGGCCTGCACCGCGTCTCCCCCCCGAGCGCCTCTCGACCTGCTGCAGGGCCCCTCCAGCGACTTGCCCGGGCATCGCTGGGCGATGCGCCCCTGCCGCGAGCGAAGCCGCGGTGGTCCGCGCGGCCGTCACTGACTCCCTTGAGTGGCATGCCTCTCGCCAAGGGGCCCGGCGTGTCGCCGCGAACCACGGGCGCGGATGTGGCCGGAGCGCTCCCTCTCCGTTGCGGCTGATGGAACCTTCCCCCGCGCTCCTGCCCGCTGGACTCCGAGCGCGGCATGGAACTCTCCGTGTCAGGCAGCCGTCCCGCGAGCCGCCCAGGCGCGCGCCGTGAGGTGGATCGTCCCGTCGGGCGCAACTGGGAGGCGCGCGCACACGGCATCCCGGAGCCGTTTGCGCTGCGGGGGCGCGAGGCTCATGAGATATCCGGGTGCCGGCCCCTGGCCGCCGAGGAAAGGTGTCCAGTAGTCGTCGAAATCCCGGAACACCGTGGGCACCACGAGCGGGCGCACCGCGACTTCAGCGAGTCCCGCTGCGCGGAACAACGTCCTCAGCCCATCCGCCTGACAGAGAGGGAAGCGGGCGCCCTCGTCCAGGTCCCGGGCCGCAGGATCCAGCGCACAGGCCGCGTCCCAGAAGACCCGCATCAGCTCCATGCCCCGGGCGTAGTCCCAGACGTAAGCGGCGACAACCCCGCCCCGCCGGACGGCCGCTGCCATCGCGGCGAGCCCACTCGCCGGGTCAGGCAGGAAGTTGAGCACCAGCCCGGCCACCGCGGCGTCGAAGCCTCCAGCGCGGCAGGGGAGGCAGGGAAGCGCGGCGACGACGAAGCGCGCCCGGGGATCCACAGTGCGCGCCCGGGCGAACGCGACATAGCGGGACGACGGGTCGCCCGCCACCACGAGCCGCGGCGCGGTCTGGGCCAGGATGGCCTGGCTCAGGGCACCGGTGCCAGCGCCGCAGTCGAGCCAGGCGCCTCCCGGCGCCATGCCAAGCCAGGCCACGAACTCCCGGGCCACGGCCCGGCTCCAGCGGCCCACGTAGGCTTCGTAGGCGGATCCGTCGGTCCAGCGATCGGTCACTGCAGCTCCAGGTTCCCGGCCCTTCTGGCCCAGTCGTCGAGTTTTCGGCGGCGCGGATAGGATCGCCAGTCCTCCGCCGCCGGGTACCAAGCGCCGGCACCATCCCAGCGCCCGCACCTTCCGAGCGGCGCCGGGAGCCGGTCAGGTGCCGGGCACAGTGGCCAGACGCCGGATGCGCCAGGCGCCGGCCGAGTCGCGCTGCCACTCGATCAGGAACCGCCCCTGTACCGCCACGGTGTCGCCCGATGGGATCGCCACCCGCTGGGAGTAGTGCCCGCTCTGGTGCGAGGTGGGCCCGCGCACGACCGTAGTGTCGGCCACCAGAGCGTTGGCGATCACGTGGAAACCCTGGAAGGACCGGAGAAAACGCCGGATGGCCTCGGGGCCAACGATCGGTGCCTGGCCCGGGCTCACGAGCTCCCCGTCGGGGGCGAAGAGCGCGGCGATCCCGTCGTGATCCATCGCCTGGACCAGGCTGTCGTAGTGCGCAAGGGCGGCCTGTACGTCCACACTGTCACGACCGAAGCCCGGGCCACCGGCCCCCTGAGCCCAGGCGGGAGGAGCAAGGACCAGGAGCGCGGCGAGGGTGGCATCGCGTACGCGGGACATGGCGAGTCTCCGGAGCGAGAATGGGCAGCGGTTCCTGCGTGGTCCATGGAGCCGGCACAAGGTGGCTGGCCGCGACGCTATTCCCGTGCTCCTTCCTCCCAGTGGAAACGGTGCAGGACCCGGTGCACGAGCGGCGCCACCGCGATCCCCGCGGCGGCCAGAAACACGAGCCCGGCGTAAAGCGCGTAGCACCCCGCGAAGAGCTTGCCCGCTCGCGTCGCCGGCGCGTTCACGGGGCCCATGCCGCCCAGCAGCATCGCCGCGTTCAGGAACGCGTCCGGCCAGGGTAACCGCTCGAAGTGATGGTAGCCGAGCATCCCCGCGAAGAGGGAAATCCCGACCAGCGCCGCCGCGACCGCCGCGTGCGCCGCGACGCGGCCCACAAACTGGTGCCTCGCCAGCGGTCGCTCGCCCCGCCGCTCGTACCGGAACATCCGCGGCGCCGCCATCCCGAGCCGCCTCACTTCCCCGCGCGGGGGCGCCGCGCCCTCCCGCCGCGACCGCCTGCGCCACATCCTCGCGGACCTACGGA
>JBBIMQ010000169.1:0-6182 GCA_037444345.1 Gemmatimonadota bacterium
AAAGAGCTCGAGATCGCCCCCCGGGCCGGGCTCCACCCGGACCTCGAGGCGCCCGCGCTCGTGCCGGGTCTCGATCTCGTGTGTCGGCGAGTACGGGACACCGTACTGGTCGCCGTCAGGCAGGATCAGGCGCACGTCGGTGGGCCCGGCGCCCCGGCTACCGGCCGCGTAGCGGATCCGGAGTGCGTCGCCCGCCCGCTCGGGAAGCTGGGCGTAGCGGAGCGCCACCCGCCGGGTTTCCCCCGGCTGGATCGGGAACACCTGAGCCCGGACCAGGCCGTGACCTGCCAAGCTGAGCAGGGCGGGGTCCTTTCTCCGGCGTACGATCTCCTCGTAGATGCCCCGCGCCTGGTCGGCATTCATCATCTCGCCCCGGAACTCCTGCTCGCCCATCCAGAGCGAGAAATTCTGGAACACCGCTTCGCCAGGGAGGGGGTAGAGATAGGTCCCCTCCGCCACGGTTCCACCCTTGTTCTGAAACCGCTCCTCCACCTCGACTCGGACCACCCGGCCCAGTACCTCCATCCGGACCGCGGAACTCACGCGAACCACTTCGGGCGGCGCCAGCCGCTGCACCCGGGGCCGTTCGATCTCGATCCAGCCCTGTGCGCGGAGCGGGCTCGCCAGGGCCCCGAGCAGAAGAGTGCATCCCAGCAGGCGATCCATCGGTACTCCCGAGTTCGGGTCGTGCGGGAGATGCGCCACGCCCCCGGGGTTGCACAGCGACCCCCCGGCAACGTCGAGCGATCGCCGCGGTGGGTCGGGGAAGGATTTGGGGCAGGGCCCGGCTGCCGCTACATTGAAAAGGACACGACAATCTTCGCCGTGCCTGTCCGCCGTCCCGGCGTCACCCGGTTCGCGTTATGCCCACCGTCGAAGTCACTCGCACCTACCTGGAAATGACCTCCCCGGACGATCTCCGGGGTGTCGAGGCGGTGCCGGAAGGCGTGAGGGTCGAACACGCCGTCATCTGTCCGGAGAGCTTCTTTCGCTACCTCTACGCCGAGGTGGGAAGAGCCTATTACTGGCGGGATCGACTGAGCTGGTCGGACGCCGAGATCCGCCGATACCTCGAAGGCCCGGTGGAGGTCTGGGTGCAGTACTGGGGCGGGGCGCCGGCCGGGTATTTCGAGCTCCGCCGCCACGAGGATGGCTCGGTGGAGATCGCCTACTTCGGCCTTCTGCCGCATGCGATCGGCCGGGGACTGGGCAAGTATCTGCTCACCCGTGCCGTCCAGCAGGCCTGGGCCCTTCGCCCCTCGCGAGTGTGGCTTCACACCTGCACCCTGGACCACCCGGGGGCGCTCGCCAACTATCTCAAGCGGGGCTTCCGCGAGGTGCGGAAGGAGACTTACCTCACGACCATCTAGCCGGGGGGGCGGGGGTGGCGGGCCGCCGGGAACCTGGCCGCTCGGACCGGCGTTGCTTCCCGCGCGCCGGAACGCGCATGACCCGGTTCTTGGTGGAGTCGCCGGCGTGACGGAGACTTCCATTGCACAGCTCACCGCCCAGCTCCGCGCCCTGGGGGTGCGGGAGGGCGGCGTGTTGCTGGTTCACGCCTCGTTCCGCGCGGTGCGGCCGGTCGGGCAGGGGCCGGTGGGGCTGATCGCAGCGCTGCGCGCGGCGGCAGGTCCTCGAGGCACCTTGGTGATGCCCTCCTGGCCCGCGGACGATGACGTGCTGTTCGACCCCGCGATCACCCCGGCCTCGCCGGATCTCGGAGTGGTGGCGGAAACGTTCCGCCGGCTGCCGGGGGTTCGGCGCAGCCGCCACCCCTTCGCCTTCGCGGCGGCGGGCCCTGGGGCAGGGCTCATCGTTCGGGATCCCCTTCCGATTCCCCCGCACATCCCCGAGAGCCCGGTGGGCCGGGTGCATGAGCTCGACGGCCAGGTTCTGCTGCTCGGGGTGGGGCACGAAAGCGACACCACGATCCACCTCGCCGAGTTGCTAGGCGGCGCCCCCTATCGCGTGCCGCGATACGTCACGGTGGCGAGGGAGGGCCGCCCCGTGCTGATCCCCTACGGCGAGAACGACCACTGCTGCGCCCGGTTCGCGTTGCTCGACGACTGGCTGGGGGCGCGGGGGCTGCAGGCCCTGGGCCGGGTGGGTCGCGCCGAGGCCCGCCTGGCACGGGCGCGGGACATCGTGCGGGTGGCGGTCGACCAGCTCAGCCGTGATCCGCTGGTATTCCTCCACCCGCCGGAGGTCGGGTGCGACGAGTGCGACGCGGCGCGGAGTACGGTGGCGCCTCGAGCACCGCCTGGAGGGCCGGGGCCAGGGCCGCCGCAGCCAGGCGGTGCGCCTCCGGGGTCCAGTGGGGGTCGGTCCCCAGGAGGAAGCGGGGAGCGCCGCGCGCGGCCTCCCCGAGGAGGGGAAGCAAGTTGACCGTCGGAACCTCGAGCCCTGCCGTGATCGCCGCGGCGGGCGTGTCGGCCGCGGCGCTGAACTGGCCGTCGGATTCCTGATGGAAGATGAGCAGCACGACCAGCGGTATGCCCGCCTCCCGAAGCTCCCGCGCCAGGTGGCGCACCTCGTCCAGCGCCGGCCCGAGGCGCGAGCCGGCCTCCCGCACGGTGAGCGGATTGGGAACCGGCGGCCCGCTCCGGGGGCGCGCGGCCAGGGCCAAGAGGTGGGCCCCGAACCAGAAATGGCGGTCGAGCCAGAGCTCGAAGCGCCGGAGCTTGGGCCGCCGCAGCGTGGCGACGAGCATTCCACCAGGAGGGGGGGCGATGAACGGGAGCTGGCTCTGCCTGACAATGCCCCCATTGAAGTAGGTGTAGGGATCGGTCACCCGGCGCCAGCCCTGCACGTAGAAACCGAGTACCACGGTGGCGGGGCGAAGGCGGGGGACCAGCTCCTCGCCCCAGAGCCGGATCTGGCGCAAGCCGTAGCCGGAGACTCCGGCATTGATCACCCGGATCGGGGTCTTCCCGGAGCTGCGCCGGTCCAGTTCCGCCTCGAGGACCCGGGGCCAGGCTTCGTTCTCCTCCACGCCGAAGCCGACCGTACAGGAGTCGCCGAGGGCCAGCACGCGCCGCTCGGCCCGGGCGGCCGGGTCCAGGGGCCTCTCGCGCAGGCCGAGGGCGTTGAGGCGGACATGGATCACCCGGCCGCCCGCGACCACCTCCCGGACCAGGTTGGCGGCGTAGGTATAACCCCGGGTCGGGTGCGGAACCACGAAGCCAGCGGAGTGGGGCCCGAAGGATTGAAATCCCGGCGGCGGAAGGAGGAGGCGGCAGAGCGCTTCCGCGAGCGCGAGAGCGGCCACGGTCGCCCCGGTGCCGACCAGGATCTCACCACCGCGCCGCACGCCTAGCCCAGCCTCGCCGAGGGGCAAAGCCCCGCCAGCACGCACTCCCCGCACCGCGGCCGGCGGGCGATGCAGACGTTCCGGCCGTGCAGGATCAACAGGTGGGAGACCAGCGCCCAGTCCTTGCGCGGGACCAACTTCATCAGGTCCTGCTCGATCTTGAGCGGATCTTCGTGCCTCGTGAGGCGGAGCAACCTGGCGAGCCGGGTGACGTGGGTGTCCACCGTGATCCCGGCGTTGATGCCGAAGGCGTTGCCCAGCACCACATTGGCGGTCTTGCGGCCGACGCCGGGAAGCGCGCACAGCGCCGCCATCGAACGGGGCACCTCGCCCCGGTGCTCCGCCACGAGCGCCTGGGCCATGGCGATGAGATTGCGGGCCTTGTTGCGGAAAAAGCCGGTGGACTGGATCATCCGCTCCAGCTCGGCCTGGCGGGCCTGGGCGAGCGCGGCCGGGTCGGGATAGCGGCGGAAGAGGTCCGGGGTCACCTGGTTGACCCGGGCGTCGGTGCACTGGGCGGAAAGAATGGTGGCAACCAGCAACTCGTAGGGGTTGCGGTAGTCGAGCGCGCACCGGGCGTCAGGGTAGAGCCGTTTGAGCCGGCGGAGGATCTCCGGCATGCGCCGCTCGGGCGAAAGGCGCGACGCCGCGGGCCGGGCTGGCGCGGCCCGCGGGGCAGAGCGGCTGCCTGGGGCGCGCCGTGCGGTCCCGGTCCGTCTGGGCGTCATCGTGAGGTCCTCCGCCGCTCGGCGAACGCGAGAAACCCCTCGACCGGCAGCGTGTTGAGCACGTCCCGCGCCGAGAGCCACGCCTTGCGCGCCATGCCGACCCCGTACTGGACGTTGCGGAGCCCCGCCAGATTGTGGGCATCGGCCCCGATCGAGAGCGCGACCCCGGCGTCGCGGGCGCGGCGCGCGAGCCGCCAGTCGAGGTCGAGGCGGTGCGGGTCCGCGTTGATCTCGATCGCGACACCCGCCGCCCTGGCCTTCTCCAGGATGCGGTCCAGGTCGAGGGGGTAGGGTTCCCGGGCCAACAGCAACCGCCCGGTGAGATGACCGAGGATGGTCAGGCACGGGTTGTCCATGGCGGCCAGGATCCTGGCGGTCATCTCCGCCTGGGACATGCTGAACCGGCTGTGCACGGAACCGATCACGAAGTCCAGTCTCCGCAGCACTGCCTCGTCGTAATCCAGTTCGCCGCCGGCCAGGATATCCGCCTCGATCCCCTTGAGGATCCGGATCCCCGGCACGCTGGCGGCGGCGGCCTCCACCTCGTCCGCCTGGCGGGCCAGATCGTCCGGCGTCAGTCCCCCCGCGTAGGCGGCCGTCTTGCTGTGATCCGTGATGCCGAGCCAGGCGTAGCCGGCGTCGCGGCAGGCCCGGGCCAGCTCGGCCACCGTGTTCGACCCGTCGGAATAGCTCGTGTGGCAGTGCAGCAGGCCCCGCAGGTCCCGCTCTTCGATCAGGGTGGGGAGCCGGCCCTCGGCCGCGGCTTCCACCTCGCCCAGGCCTTCCCGGAGTTCCGGCGGGATCTCGGAGAGGCCGAGGGCGCGATAGAAGGCGGCCTCGTCGGCGGTGGGAATGAACTGGCTCCCCTGCCACAGTGCCGCGCCGTCCAGCGCGAACCCCCTGCCTCTCGCGTAGGCGGCGAGCGCCGCCAGGTGCGCGGAACTCCCGGTCGCCTGGACCAGCACCGCGCCCGCGTTGCGCGGAGTGGTGACCACGACCTGGGCGGCGGTGCCTCCGGCGGCCCGGAGCGTGATCCGCCGCTCGTCCTGGCCGGCGAACTCATGGACCCCCGGGAGCTGGCCCACCCGCTGGAAGATCTCGGCAGGGGGCACCTCGGCCACCAGCACCACGATGATCTCCCGGACGATCTCCGCACGCCGCCTGACATCGCCCGCCACCACCGCCCGCACCACCCCGGGGAGCGCTGCCAGCGCGGCCCGCAGCGCCTCGGCCTCCTCGGCGGCGTGATGCAACAGCTTGTACTCGCTCGCCTGGCGGAGGTACGCGATGCCCCGCAAAATGTTCTCCGCCGTCTTGGGACCGAACCGGGGCAGCGTGGCCAGGCGCCCGTCCCGCGCCGCCGCCTCCAGCTCGGGCAGCGAATCAATGCCCAGCGCCTCGTGGATCTGGCGAACCTTGGTGACGCCGAGGCCGGAGATTTGCAGCATCTCCACCAGGCCTGGGGGCACCTGTTCCCGGAGCTCCTCCAAGAGCGACGAACGGCGCGTGGCGAGGAGCTCCTGAACGATCTGGAGCGTGGCGGGCCCCACCCCGCGGGTCTGGGCCAGGGAGCCGTCCGCCACCGCCTCGGCGAGGTCCCCCGGCAGCGCGGCGATCGCGCGGGCGGCGCTCCGAAATGCCCGGATCCGGAACGGGTTTTCACCCTTGAGCTCGAGAAACGCGGCGATCTGCTCGAGCACCTGCGAGACGGCCTTCTTGTCCATGGCCTACCCGATCTCGATCGGCTGGTGGGGTCCGGCGCGGCCCCGGTCCCGGGCGGCCGCGGCCAGGGGCACGGTGCGCGCCGCGAGCTCGATCAGCTCCTCCGGGCTCACCACCGAGTGAAGCCCGGCCGCCTCGCCACCGGGCAGGACCGGCGCGAACCGCGGGGAACCGTCCTCCCGGCTCCCGCGCTCCTCCCGGTGGCCATCCAGGTCCACCACGGTAAATCCCTCCCGATCGGGGCGGAGGCCGAACACGGCGAGCACGAAGTAGCCGCCCTCGGGCCAGGGCCGAACGAAGAGACCATCCAGCGGTTCGTGCGGCTGGCCGGGCTCGAACTGCCCCCAGATCAGGCGCTCGGGGAACTGGACGTAATACGCCCGGGGCGCGCCGGCGGCACCAGCCGCCTGCGGGGCCGCGGC
>JBBIMQ010000170.1:0-6170 GCA_037444345.1 Gemmatimonadota bacterium
TGGCCGAGGCGCTCGCCGCCCGGGCGCGGCTCGCCGCGGCAGGGGGGGAAGCGGATCGCGCCCGTGAGGACGGAGCCCGCGCTCGCCAGATCTTCGAGCGCCTGGGCGCCGAGCCGGACCGCGCTGCCCTGGCGGCCTGGCTGGCGGGCTTGGGGGAGGGAGGCGGGTCAGAAGGCCAGGGCAAGAGGGCGACCGAGGACCCGGGTGCCCGCTGAGCCCCGGCCGTCCCGGACGCTCGCTCAGCCCCGCCGCCGCCAGGCCTCGAGGCCGGCCGCGAGGGCGAACCAGAGGCAGATGCCCCCGAACACGTAAGCCATCGGCCTCGGCAGCCCGATGAAGAGCGAGCCTAACACGATCAGCGCCAGGCTGGCCGGCCCGAACAGCGACCGGCGCGCCCCCGAGGCGAGCGTGATGAGAGCCGTCATGGCCCGCCGCCGGCGCTCCCGACTCCCCCGCTGGTGCGGGGCCCGGTGCTCCCCCGTCTGCTGGCGCATCAGCACGGGCGGCGTCACCCGGGCGATGGCCGGCGGGAGCCGGCGCGGCCGGGTCAGAACCTCCAGGCTGGCGCCGAGGTCCCGGCGGAACTGGCGTTCCATCTCCTGCGCCAGGACGGGGTCCTCCACGACCACATCCAGCTCCCAGTTGCCGAGCAGGCTCGAGGCGTTGAGGTTGCTCGTGCCGATGCGACTCCAGAACCCGTCCGCCACCATCGTCTTGGCGTGCAGCATCGGTCCGTCCCATTCGAAGATCCGGACCCCCGCCCGGATCAGCTCGCGATACCCGATGCGGCTCAGGTTCCGCACCACCGGAACGTCGCTCGCACCCGGCACCAGCAGGCGGACATCCACGCCGTCGCGGGCGGTCTCGATCAACACCTGGAAGAGGCGGGGAGGCGGGACGAGATAGGCGTCGGTGACCCAGAGCCGCTCCCGGCAACCCGCCGCCAGATATTCGAGCACTCGATAGGCGCGCTCCCGGCCCGGCTCCCCCATGACTACCCGGATGCTGGCGTCTCCTCGGGGGGCCGAATCCGCGACCAGCTCGGCCTCGGGGAGCGGGGCTCCGGCTGCCCCCCACACCGAGGCGAAGGCCCGATCCAGCGCCTGCGCCGCCGGACCCTCGATCAGCACGCCGGTCTCGCGCCAGGGAGGAATCCGCCGGGCCGGATCGCCGGCCCATTCGTCGCCGATGCAGAACCCCCCCGGCACCGCCCGGACCCCGTCCACCACCAGCAGCTTGCGATGGTCGCGCGAGACATTGCCGAACACCTTGAGGAGCCGGGGTGGGTTGAAGCAGCGGACTTCCACGCCAGCGCGCCGGAGCCGCTCCCAGAAGCCGCGCCGGGTCCCCACCGAACCCAGCCAGTCGTAGAGCACCCGCACCGCGACCCCGCACCGCGCTCGCTCGATCAGCGCCTCGGCGAACCGCTGGCCGGTGGCGTCGTGGCGGATGATGTAGTTCTCGAAGTGAATCCAGCGGCTGGCACTGGCGATGAGTTCCAGCATCGCCGGGTAGATCTCGGGTCCGTCCTGGAGCAGGCGAACCCGGTTGCCGGGGATGGGGCGGCCCCCCGCGGCCCGGTCAATGGCGCGCTGGACCTCGGAGATTCCCGCCACCCCGCCCCGGACCCCGGTGAGGGTCATGCGCCGAGGCCGAGGGAGGTTTCGACCGGCCGGAGGGCGTCGAGTACCGCGGCGATGTGGTCGTCCAGGGGCACCCCCAGCTCCGCCGCCCCCCGGACGATGTCGTCGCGGCTCACCGCCCGGGCGAACGCCTTGTCCTTGAGCTTTTTCTTCACGCTGCTCACCTCGAGGTCCCGGAGGCTGCGGGACGGCCTGACCAGGGCGCAGGCCACCAGAAACCCGCACAGCTCGTCCACCGCGAACAGGGCCCGGGCCAGCGGGGTGTCGCGCGGCACCCCGGTGTAGTCGGCGTGGCCCAGGATCGCCCGCTGCCATTCCTCGGGAAAGCCCTGGGCCGCGAGGAGGCGCACCCCCTCGCTCGGGTGGCCCGCCGTGGGCGAGTGCTCCGGGTTGGGCCAGCGCTCGTAGTCGAAGTCGTGCAACAGCCCGACGATGCCCCAGACCTCGGGGTCGCCCCCGTAGCGCGGCGCCAGGGCGCGGAGTGCGGCTTCCACCGCGTACATGTGCCGCCGGAGCGCCTCGGAGGCCGTGTACTCCTGCATCAGCGCCAGGGCGCGATCGCGAGTCCAGGACATGGCGAGAAACGGTGAAGGGTCCGGAGGAACGGTAAACGGGACATCGGAGAACGGGGAGCGAGACGCCGCAGGGCGGGACCGCGAGCGCGGCAGCGGACCGGGAAACGGCGAACGGGCCGAGGGAATGCTCCCGCTCGGCCCGTTCGCTGCCTGCCGGTCTGCGCGCCCCTAGGGCGCCGGGCAGGTCACCGAGCCACAGACCGGCACCGGGAGCGCGGTGCCGTAAGCCTGGTTGATCACGCTCGCCAGGCTGTCCGCCACCAGGCGGTGAGCCAGCGAACTCGGGTGCACGCCGTCCAGGGTGAACATGCTGCCGAAACGGATCGGCTGCCCGGCGGACACCTGGCTGATGTCAGGGAACGGGGCCACCTGCTGGGGATTGGCGCGGAGCGCCAGCAGGGCCGGGTTGGGATCGAAATAGGCCCACCCGTGGTTCGCGGCCACCTGCTGGATGTGGGCGTTGAAGCCGGCCACCGCGGTGCGCAGTGCCGCGAACTCGCTGGGCAGTACCACATCGGTGTCCACCGAACAGTCCACCGTCGTGGCCGGGAAGGGCGGCTGTGCCGCGGTCAGGATCCGCACCACCCCCACGGTCCAGGGCACCAGGACCGAGTCGCCCTTCGAGGTCGGCATCGCGGCTGCGGGGGCGCAGTTGTCGTTCACCGTGAAGTTGGGCGGAAACCCTGCCGCGGGCACGCCGGGGCAGGATCCGGTCTTGAGGCACCAGTAGGTGGCGCCTGACGAGGCGAACGGAATGACCGTGACGTCCGCCACCCCGACCAGCACCGCTTCGGCCCCGAGCCCGGCGATCGCGTCGGTGATCGAGTCGTACTGGGCGGTGAAGAGCGCGTTCGGCGTGATCAGCGCCGGATTCCCGGGATTGGCGCTGCTGGTGAGCGCGCCCAGCACGTCGTTGTTCCCGATCCAGAGCGACACGAAGGTCGGGCTCTGGTCCTGCATGGCGACGAGCTGGGTCCGGCCCCCCAGAAAAAGGAGCGTGAGCGCGTTGGAACTCGAGGCCGGGACGCCGAAATTGCTCAGAATCTCGGTGGCACGGGCCCCGGGAACCGCGAGGTTGTTCGGCGTCGCGTTGTTTGCCCGCAGATCGCAGGTGGTGGAGCTCCCGCCCCCCACCCGGGACTGGGTCACGTTGTTGGTGAACGGCGGCGGGCAGCCCCGCCCCAGCAGAGCTGGGTAGCTGAACGTGGTGCCCATCGCCGCAGCGAGGAGCGAGGCATACGACCGCCGCTGGGTGCTGTCGTTGATGCCGGCGGACTGGAAGCCCGCGGTGATGCTGTTGCCCAGGGCGACATACCGCTGGAACATCGCCCCGCCGCTCGGGACCGGGGGCGGTGGCGGCGGCCGCAGCGAGTCGTCGGAGTGGCACCCGCTCGCCAGACCCAAGACGGCGAGCAGGGACACGGCGGAGAACGTGCGATGCATGGCTCGGCCTCCCGGGTCAGAACGTGTAGGTGAGCGTGGCGCCGAACAGGTGGGCCTTGAACTCGTAAAGCCCGTCGTTCGGCGTGCCCGGCCCGCGCGAGCGGCCGCGGCGGTCGGCCTGGTCAATGTACTGGTAGGCGAGATCGAGCTTGAACCCGCGGCTCAGCGCGGTGCCGAACCCCGCGGTGAATTCCGACCGGGGTCCCTCGGGAAGCGTCGGCGTCACGGTCGTGTACGGCGCCGCGGCATTGTGCGTGATGAAACCGGCCCGGATCGCGGTACCGCCGGCCAGGGCGTACTCGCCGCCGATCCGGAAGGCGTGAGACTTGCGGAAATTCTGGGGCAGCACCTCGGTGGGCAGGACGTCGAAATCCAGCGAGATGGTGTCCCAGACCTCCCAATTGGTCATGGTGTAGTCGAACAGCACCATCAAGCGATCCAGCGGCTTCACCATGAGACCGAGCGTGAGCTGTTCCGGGAGCCGGATGGCGGTCTTGCCGCCCTGGTCCACCAGGCTCCCGCCCGCTGCGAATTGCGGCGCCAGCACCGCGTCCAGGGGCGTCCCGGCAGGCACGCCGAAGGGATTGCCCGCGGCCAGCACGATCCCGGTGCTGACCGGCCGGAACTCCGCGTCGCCGTCAATGTCGTCTATCTTCTGGCGCGAGAGGTACCGCGCTCCCACCGCGAACCGCGGGTCCGGCTCGACAATCACCCCGACGTGATAGCCAACGCCGGTCTTGCTGCCCGAGATCTTGGCGTCCGCGAAGTCGGTGCCGGAAGGAATCCCCAGATTGGCGAAGGTAGCCCCGGGCGGCGCAGGCGGCGGGAGGGCCTGCTCCGAAAGGTCCACCCGCTGCCGCAACTCCAGGTGGAGGAAGTTCAGGTCGAAGCCCGCCCCGACCTTCACGTACCGGCCCAGCCTCGCCGCGACGGTGGGCTGCACGTAGATGTTCCGGATCACCGACTTGTAGGATGCGAACCGGCCGATCGCATCGCTGGGCCAGTCGGTCTCCAGGCCGTAGGGGGCGAAGAGCCCGATCCCCGCCGCAATCTGGTTCGTCAGGCCGCGGGCCAGGTAGACCGCGGGCACCGGAAAAACCCGATCCTTAAGGTCGGATCGGAGACCCGTTGCGTCCTGGGTGAAGCCGCCTGACGGCGCGATGAACGTGCCCCCGACCGAAATCACGCCATGCCCGCGTTCCAGCGAGGCCAGGCCGGCCGGATTGAACACCATGGCCGAGCCGTCGTCGCAGGGCCTGGCGGCAGCGGCTCCGGCTCGGGCCATCGCGCAGGTGCTGTGCTCGTTCACACTGAAACCCTGGCCGGACAGGATGCCCGGCACGCCCAGCAGGGCAGCCAGGCCTCCGGCGGCCAGCCTGACATGGAACCGTCGCATAGATGACTCCGGATTGGTGAGGCGAATGTGGAACCAGTCCTGGGGGGACCGGGGCACTAGTCTACGGCCCGGCCGGAGCGTTGTCAAAGTCGCCCCGCCGCCTCAGCCATCGGATCGGGTGGCACCTGTCCCGCTCGCCCGAAACCGGCGCGGAGGGGGCGCCGGGCCCTCCGGAGGGGTGCAAGGCCTCGACCTCCGGCCCCAGGCAGGGAGCTCAGGGCGGCTGGCAGAGCCGGAACCCCCGAGCCCGGGCGCTCGATCAATGCACCTCCTCGGGCCGGGGGAGTTCCGCCGCCGTGAGCGGAACTCGATGGGTGACCCCGCGATCAAGCTGGATCTCGAAGGCGTAGGAACCGGGCGCCGGCAAGGGCAGATCGAAAACCAACACCGCGGCAGCCTCCACATCGGTGATCCCGGCCGCCGGCTCGCCGAACTGCACCGTGCCCTCGCCCTGGAGCAGGGTGGTGCCCCGGTCGTCCACGAACCGGATGCCGATGGTGTGCTCGCCGATCTCGGTCCGGCGGCCGCGCACCCGGAGTACCAGGTGAGCCCGGGGATGGACGGCCGGGAACCGGGGCACCCACACGTGCTGGAAGAGCCCCAGCACCGAGAGCTTGCCCTGCTGGTCAATCAGGGCGTAGTCGGCGAGGACGGCGAAATCGAGGTGCAGCTCAGGAGACCCGGATCGAAGTGATCACGTCGTTCTGCCGGATCGCCCTCACGACTTCCATCCCGCGAATCACCTGCCCGAAGACCGTGTGCTTGCCATCCAGATGGGGCTGGGGCGAGTGGCAGATGAAGAACTGGCTCCCGCCGGTGTCCTTGCCCGCGTGCGCCATCGAGAGCGTGCCCGCCACGTGTTTGTGGACGTTGCGGTGGCATTCGCACTCGATGGTATAGCCAGGGCCACCAGTCCCGATTCGGGGATCGTCCGGCTGCCGGGAATAGGGGTCTCCGCCCTGGACCACGAAGTCGGGGATCACCCGGTGGAAACGGGTCCCGTCGTAGAAGGCCCGGTTGGCCAGCTTTTCGAAATTGGCGACCGTGTTGGGCACTTCATCGTCGAAGAGTTCGGCGGTGATGGTGCCGCGACTGGTCTCGATGGTGGCGGTC
>JBBIMQ010000171.1:0-6134 GCA_037444345.1 Gemmatimonadota bacterium
CGGCTGGAGATGGACGGGGTTCTCCGTTCCTTGGCCGTTCCCAATGTGCCGTCCTACGATCCGCGGGACAAGCGGCTGGCTGTCCTGGTCGATGACCACCCGGTGGAGTACGGCGACTTCGAGGGACTGATCCCGAAGGGGAACTACGGGGCTGGGGCGGTGATCCTCTGGGATCGAGGGAAGTGGGTGCCGCTCAACGACCCGGTGCAGGGGCTGACCCAGGGCAAGCTGCTCTTCGAGCTCCGCGGCTACAAGCTTCGCGGTGTGTGGACGCTGGTCAAGCTGAAGCAGGGGCAGAGGGAGTGGCTGCTCATCAAGGAGCGGGATGCCTACGCGCGAGAGGGCGGTGGGGAGCTGCCCCAGGAATCGGTGCTGTCAGGGCTCACGGTGGAGGCGCTCGAGTCGGGGGAAACGCCTGCGGCGCGGGTTGGCGCCGAGCTCGCCCGGCTCCGGGTGCCGCGCCGGCCGGTCCGGGTGTCGGCCGTCGAACCCATGCTGGCCGAGCCTCGGAGCGTGCCCTTCTCAAAGCCCGGGTGGATCTACGAGCTCAAGCTGGACGGCTACCGGCTGATCGCCGGGCGCGAGGGGGCAGAGGTGGCGTTGCGCAGCCGGAGCGGCAGCGACCTCACGGCGACCTTTCCCGAAATCGCCCGGGCGGTACGGGCCATCCCGGCCGAGCGGTTCGTGGTGGACGGCGAGCTGGTGGTGCTGGACCGGGACGGGAAGCCCAGCTTCCAGGGGCTCCAGCAGCGGGCCCGGCTCTCCCGGGCGCTGGACGTGCGGCTCGCCTCGATCGAGCTGCCCGCGACGTATTTCGGCTTCGACCTGCTCGGTTTCGAGGACTTCGATCTCCGCGGCCTTCCCCTGGTGGAGCGGAAGCGGCTGCTCCGGATGTTGCTTCCACCGCTGGGCCCGGTCCGCTTTCTGGAGCATTTCGAGCGCGACGGCGACCGGCTGCTCCGCGAGGTGAGCCGGCTGGGGCTCGAAGGGATCGTCGCCAAGCGGGCCGACTCCCCGTACCGGTCCGGCCGCTCGCCCTCCTGGCTCAAGATCCGGACGGACAGGAGTGCGGACTTCGTTGTGGTCGGGTTTACCCCGCCCAGAGGCTCGCGGGGCGGCCTCGGGGCGCTGCACCTGGCCGACCTTGTGGAAGGGAAGCTCACCTACGCCGGCCGGGTCGGGAGTGGCTTCACCGATCGGGAGCTGGGCCAGCTTCGCGAACGGCTGGAGGCAGAGCGGATCGCGCACCCTGCGTGCGAGGCGCCGCTTCCCGCGGGCTCGGCGGGCCGGCGCACCGGCGGCCCGAACGCCTGGGCCAGGGCGCTTCCCGAGTTCAAGGGGAGCACCTGGGTCCGGCCCACGATGGTCTGCGAGGTGCGGTTCAAGGAGTGGACCGAGGAGGGGCTCCTGCGCCAGCCGGTGTTCCTGCGCTGGCGTGACGACAAGCGACCGGAGGAGTGTGTCCGGCAGAGGGGAGGGGAGGCCCGGCGTGCCGCGGGCCACGTGCCACCCAAGCCGCCGGCGCCGCCGCCCTCGCCGGAGCGCACGATCCCCTTTACCAACCTGACCAAGGTCTTCTGGCCGGGCGACGGGTTCACCAAGGGCGACCTGATCGAGTACTACCGCGGCATCAGCCCCTGGTTGCTCCCCTACCTGAAGAACCGGCCACTCGTACTCACTCGCTTTCCGGACGGGATCGAGGGCAAGTCCTTCTATCAGAAAGACGCTCCGGACTTCGCCCCCGGCTGGATTCGCACCGTCTCCATCTGGAGCGAGGAGACCGGGCGCGAGATCCGGTACTTCGTCTGCGACGATCTCGAGACGCTGCTCTACCTGGTCAATCTGGGCACCATTCCCCTGCACCTCTGGTCCAGCCGGGTGGGGAGTCTGGAACAGCCCGACTGGTGCGTGCTCGATCTGGATCCGAAAGCGGCGCCTTTCGCCCACGTGATCACCATCGCCCGCTACCTGCACCAGCTCTGCGAGCGGGCGGGCCTCCCGCACTTCGTGAAGACCACCGGGAAGACGGGCCTCCACATCCTGATCCCGCTGGGAGGGCAGTGCACCTATGAACAGTCACGGACCCTGGGCGAGCTCCTGGCGCGACTGGTCGTGAGCAGGCTCGGCGAGATCGCGACGATCGCCCGCCAGCTCGATCGGCGCGGCACCAAGGTCTACCTCGATTACCTCCAGAATCGGCGGGGGCAGCTGATCGTGGCGCCGTTCTCGGTGCGGCCGCTGGCGGGAGCGCCGGTATCCATGCCGCTGGCGTGGAAGGAGGTGAACCCGCGGCTCGATCCCGCACGCCACACGATCCGGACGGCGTTGCGGCGGATGCGCAGGCTCGGCGCCGATCCGATGGCGGGGGTGTTGCGCGAGGTACCCGATCTGGTCGGGGCCCTCGCGACCCTCAGCGCCCTGCTCCCGGCGTCCCCTGGCCGGCGCCGAGACGGCCGGGGGTGAACGCCGGCGCGGCGGCGAGATCCGTCCGGCTCAGGCTTCCAGCTCCACCTCGACCAGCAGTTGCTCGATCGCGCGGGCCAGCTCGTCCGGAGTGAACGGTTTGGCGAGAAAGCGGGAAGGGGGGGCGGCAGCGCCGGGGGCCGCGCTGAAGCCAGGGCCGCCGGAGACGTAAAGCACTGGCAGACGGGGCCAGACCGCCCGCACCCGAGCGGCCAGCTGCGCCCCGCCGAGGCCCGGCATCTCGAGGTCGGTGAGCAGCAGGTCCACCGGGATGTGGGTCTGCTCGAGCAGCGCCAGGGCTTCGTCCCCATCCGCGGCTTCCACGGCCGAATACCCGCGTTGTTCCAGCACGCGGACCATCGCTCGCCGCGACCAGGGGTCGTCGTCTACCACGAGGATCTGCACCGGCAGAAACAGAAACTCCGGCGCAGGGCCGGCATCGGTGGCTCGCGACATGGTGACCTGGGGGAACCGGAAGCGAACCCAAGATCCCGCCGGCCACAGCATCCGTCAAGCCGCTGTGACCGCCGCTTGACGGATCCGGGTTGTGGATACTGTGGAGCGAGTTGACGACTGTGGACAACCGGGCGGGGACCGTCACTCCGCTGCGGGCAGGCCATCGCCCAGCGCGCGCAGGATCTGGGTGATGGTGACCGGGCGGGCGCTCTCGGGAAGGCCGGCCCAGGCCTCGAGCCGCTGGGCCACCCAGTTGCGGATGCTGGTGTACCGGGTGGCCGAACTCGGGTTCTTGAAGGCGATGGTGTTGCCGCGCAGCTGGTAGGCGCCTGACAATGCGCCCAGGATCTCCAGCGCTTCGTTCACCTGGGTGAACATGAGATCGGAGAGCTGGGTGAGCTCGGCGGGTTCCGCGAGGCTCTGCCGCGCGCTCCAGGACCGCATCTCCTCGGCCGGCCATTTGCGGGACCGTTGCGAGGCGAGGAGACTGTCTTCGTACGCGTCGGCGATTCGCGCGATGCGGCCCCGGTACTGGCGGATCGCCTCCGCCCCCTGGTTCCACGCGCTCCTGGCCGCGGTCACGGCCTCGCTGCTGCCGAGCCGCCCCGGAGCCAGCACCCGGTTGAAGCCGATGGCGTTGAGTCGGCTGAGCAGGTCCTGCTGGGCCTGCTGCTGGGCGGCCTCGAACCGGCGGGCGAGTTCGCTGGGCGGGGTGGCCGTCTCCGGCCGGCCCAGGTTTTCGGGCGTGATGCTCACCTGGGCCGCGCTCAGGTCGAGCTGGGTGCGGAACGTGGGGCGGGCCGCTGCGAGGATCCGCTCCTCCTCCGCCCCGGCGGCTGGTTGGCTCGCTTCGCCGGTGGTGCCAGTCGGCGCGGCCGGCCCTGACGCTGCTGGAGCGGACCGGCCGGTGCCGGCCAGGGCCTCCGCCGAGGGAGTATTGGGTGCGGGCGGAGCCGGGGGTGCGGAGTCGGCCCGAACTGGAGCGCCGGCGACAGGTTGCGCCGTCACCGAGGCCGCTGCCACCGAGCCACCCCACGGCCGCCAGGCCAGCAGCACGGCGCCGAGCAGAGCCGCCCCCGCCACTGAACCGGCCAACAGCTTGAGCGGGACGGGCAGGGCCTTGCGCCCCGGTACGGCGGGCGGGGGTGTCGCATGCGCTGCGGCGTGAACCGCCGCTTCCCGGACCGAGAACGGCGGGATTTCGAGGTCTTCGCTCGTGGGCTCGGTCTTGAGCCCGCCCACTGGGGCCGCGGGCGGTTCGAACTGAGCCGGCTCGGGTTTCACCGGGGCAACGGGGGCCGGCATGGTCTCGAGGGCCGCGGGCGGCTTCTCCGGTTCCCGCTTGGCGGCATCAACATGGGGCGCCTCGGGCGGTACGCCCTCGCGAGGCGCCGCTTCCGAATCGGACGCGACCGGCTTCCTGGTCTGCGGGCTCGGAACCCCCGGCCCCGAGACCTCGGGCTTTCGAGGCTCGGGAGGCTTGACCGCAGGGAACCTGGCTACCGCCTGGGGCCGCGGTTCGGGCCGGGGCGCAACCACCCCCTTGGGGGCGGCAAGCGCCGGCTTGGGCCGGGGCGGCTCGGCCTGCAACGAATCGGCCGAATCGAAAAGCAAGTCGAGATCTCCCGGAACGGTCTTCGCGTTGCCCGAGGACACCGGGCGCCCGGGGCTCCCTCGTTCCGGCGACAAGAAGCTGAGCTCCGTTCCCGGGATCGGATCGTTCCTCCCGGCTGGCGGCGCCGGGGAAGACTTCGGCTTGTCATCCAGTTCGATGAAGGTGAGTTCCCGGGTCTTCTCGGGCCGGGGCGACTCCACGATGGCCGCTGCCGGGCTACTGTTGAGAGCCGGGCGAGCCGTGGTCTGCCCCTGACCCGGCCGGACGGGAGGCCGCTCGACTACGGGCTCCCCCCCTGGCCTGGACTCTCCCCGAGACGTCAAGGACGGGGCCGGCCGGGAGGGCGAGGCGGCAGCCACCGGCTCCGAATGCTTCGGGCCGGGCCCCGTGCCCTGGGCCAAGCCCATCGCAATCCGGTAGTGCGGATGGGTCTTGATGTCGAGCCAGCGGTTGGCACGAGTGTGGAAGATCTCGGCCTCGGGAGTGACCTCACCGCGCTTGACCGCCGCGGCAAACTCCTCGAGCGAGCCGTAGACCGTCTCTGTTCCGGAAGCTGAGCGGATCCTGTACACGGGGACGATTCCCCCTGGCGAGGCGCGTTGGCTGTGCGATCGAGCCCGGGCCAGCGAGAGCAACACTCGGGCCCATCAGCTAACGGGTTGCAACACAAGAGATTACGCAAAAGTACCACCCCGGGCTGACCCGGGTTTTCAGCCAGCTAACTGCACAAAGCCCATGGCCTTTGCACTCCTCAACCCCCACCGAGATCCCAGGCTCAGCACCGAAGCCTGGGACGGGCGAGCGAGTGCCTTTCACCGCCAGCTTCCCGGCTATACCGCGACACCGCTTCATCACCTTCGCGGCATCGCAGCCAGGCTCGGTCTCGCGGGGCTCTATGTGAAAGACGAATCCAACCGCCTTGGCCTCCCAGCGTACAAGGTTCTGGGTGCAGCATGGGCGACTTACCGGTCGATCGAGCACATGGCGGGCGGGCGGCTTGCCGCCTGGCGTGATCTCGGGGAACTCGGCCGGTGGGTCCGGAGGGAACTTGGTGTTACGCGGCTGATCACGGCGACCGACGGAAACCATGGGCGCGGGGTGGCGCGGGTGGCCCGATGGCTCGGCATCGGGGCGGAAGTGCTGGTCCCCCGGGGCACCGTCCGGGCCCGGCTGGAGGCGATCGCCTCCGAGGGCGCCACGGTGACGGTGGTGGACGGCACCTACGACGCCGCGGTGGAGCGGGCCGCGGGGTCTTGCGCTCCGGGCGACCTCCTTCTTCAGGACCATGGCTGGCCCGGTTACGAGGAAATTCCGGCGTGGGTGGCCGAGGGATACGCCACGATTTTGTGCGAGGTGGACGCGGCGCTCGGGGCGAGCGGGGCGGCCCCTCCGGATCTCGTGTTGGTCCAGATCGGTGTCGGAACGCTGGCGAGTGCCGTGGTCCGGCACTACCGGCGCGCGGCCCTGAAGCCGGTTCCTCGGGTGGTCGGTGTGGAACCCAGCGGAGCCGCCTGCGCGCTCCGCTCGATCGAGGCGGGACGTCCGGTGCGGCTCGAGGTCGGTCCGGGCGCCTCGATCATGGCCGGGCTCAACTGCGGTA
>JBBIMQ010000172.1:0-2299 GCA_037444345.1 Gemmatimonadota bacterium
TTCCTGGTGGCTGCGGCCGATCGCCTGGTACCCCAGGAGGCGAGTCCCGAGGCTGCCAACGCGCTCCTCAAGCTGTTCGAGGAGCCGCCGGCGGACTGCCAGTTCCTGCTCACGGCCGTGAACCCGAACGGGCTCCTGCCCACCATCCGCTCTCGCGCCGTGCCGCTTCGCCTGGGCCGGCTCGGCGATGGCGAGGTCCGGGAGTTCCTCGCGGCCCACGCCGGCCTCTCGGGACCGGACCTCGAGCGGCGGGTCGCCCAGGCTCGGGGCTCGATCGGACGAGCCCTTGCGCTGGGCGGCGAGGGCGCCGAGGGCGGCGACACCCGGGCCGTGGAGGATCTGCTCGCGGCCATGAGGGGCGGAGCCGCCGCCCGGGCCGAACGGGCGCTCCGGCAGGGAACCTGGCAAGCCCGCGGAGACTTCACCGCCACGCTCGACGGTCTCGCCGAGACGCTCTCGGAGGCCGCCCGCCAGGCGAGCGGCGCTGCCGCGAGGCGCGAGTTGCCGCCGGCGCTGGCGGGAACCCGCTCGGTCGAGGCCCTGGTACGGGCGGAGGAATGCGTCGCCCGCGCCCGCGAGGCGGCGCAGGGCAACGTCAACCCGCAGCTCATCCTCGCGGTGCTCGAGGAGGAGCTGGCGGAGGTGCTGTGGCGCTGAGCCACGTGGACGAGGCCGGCCGCGCCCGCATGGTGGACGTGGCTGACAAGCCCGAGACCCGGCGGGCCGCGCGGGCCGAGGGCCGGGTCCGGATGTCCCCCGAGGCCTTCGACCAGGTCCGGCGCAACGCGGTCGCCAAGGGCGACGTGCTCCGCATCGCGGAGACGGCCGGGGTGATGGCCGCGAAACGGACCGGCGAGTTGATCCCGCTCTGCCACCCGCTGGTGCTGGACGTGGTGCGGGTGGAAGCGGTGGCGGATGCCGGGCTGCCCGGCGTCCGGGTGACCGCCACGGTCACGGCCACCGGCCGGACCGGGGTGGAAATGGAAGCGCTCACCGCGGTCGCGGTCGCCTGCCTCACGGTCTATGACATGGTCAAGGCCGTGGATCGGGGGATGACCGTCGAGCAGGTGCGCCTGCTCGAGAAGACCGGCGGAGTGCACGGAGACTGGACCAGGCCCGCGGACGAGGACCGCCCCGCGGGGGCCTGAAACCGAGGAGGAGGACATGCACCTGCAAGAACCGGATCCGCACGGCCGAGGGGCATGGACCCGCCGGCTGCTCGCCAAGGGGACGGCGCTGGCCGCCTGCGCCCTGCTGGTGAGCGCGCTCGCGGGCTCCCGCGCCGAGGCCGCGGACGAGCCGCGGCCGCCCAGCGCGGCAGCGGTCGCCGATGAAGTGCGCGCCCTCAGCCGGAAGCTCGAGTCCGTCGATGGCGAGCTGGCCCTGGCCCGGATCCAGATCGAACGGGCCCAGGCGATCATCCGGTACTCCAGCGAGTACCGGATCCCGGCCGACCTGGCCTCGGCGATCTATGACATCGCCCTGAGCGAGGGGATCGCTCCGGAGCTCGGGTTCCGCCTGGTCAAGATCGAGAGCGGCTTCGAGCCCAGGGCGCTCTCGCCCCGGAACGCCATCGGCTACACCCAGATCCGCCTCGCCACCGCCCGGTACTACGAGCCGGGGCTCTCGGAGGAACAGCTCTACCAGCGGGACGTGAACCTCAGGCTGGGCTTCCGTTTCCTCAAGGACCTGCTCCAGCGCTACGGCGGAGATCTCGAACTCGCGTTGCTGGCCTACAACCGGGGTCCCGCCCGGGTGGAGGAGATCCTGGCCGGCGGCGGCGACCCCGACAACGGTTACGCGAAGGCCGTGCTTCGGGGGACGAGGCTGGGGACGGTAGGACGGTAAGACGGTAACACGGTAAGACGGTAAGGACGGTAGGACGGTAAGGGGCCCCTCGTTCCGGGAGGGCCCCTTACCGTCCTTACCGTCCTACCGTCTTACCGTCCTACCGTCTTACCGTCCTACCGCCCTACCGTCCTACCGTCTTACCGTCCTACCGTCCGTCAGGATCCCTCACCCAGATCACCTCTCCCGCGTTGAGGACCTCTCCAACCCCGATCCCGTTCCAGCGCCTGTGGTCGCGCACCGACACGCGGTAGCGCTGGGAAATGATCCAGAGCGATTCGCCGGAACGCACCCGGTGCCGGCCGGCGCCCACCCTCCGACTCGCCGCGCCGGCTCGATCCTCGAGGGACCGGCGGTCCAGGGTCGAGAGCACGGCGTAGCTCGTGGGGATCGTGAGCCGGGTGCCGGGACGAAGCCGGGTGGTGCGAAGGCCGGGGTTGGCCCCGGCGAT
>JBBIMQ010000172.1:2353-6052 GCA_037444345.1 Gemmatimonadota bacterium
CCCCGGGCCACGACGTGCACCACCGTCGCCACCCGGTCCTTGGGATCGAGCGCGGCGTATCGCGCCGCCACCAGCTCCGCCGTCCCCGCCGGAAGCCGGACCACCGTGCGGCCCCGGGGCGGCGTCACCGCCCGGAGGAGGTGAGGATTGAGCTCGCGCAAGGCGGCCGCCGTGGTGTCGGCCAGCCGCGCCAGGACGTCCAGACCCACAGCCTCCGTCACCACCAGGGAGTCCATCGGTAGCGGCTCCACCGCCGCCGGGGGGGGGAAGCCGTAGCGCTCCGGTTCCTTCGCGATGAGCGCGGCCGCGATGAGCTTGGGAACGTAATCCTTGGTCTCGCGCCGGATGTAGCGGGTGTCGTACAGCCGGAAGAAGCTCCCATCGGGGTTGTCGTCCTCTTCCTCGTCGTCGGCCCCGGCACGGTTGAGGCGGCGGAGCCCGCGGTCTACCCGGCCGGCGCCCGCGTTGTACGCCGCCGCGGCGAGATAGAGCGAGCCGAACTGATCCCGCAGGTCCGCCAAGTGGCGAGCCGCCGCGTCGGTGGCGCGGATCGGGTCGCGCCGCTCGTCCACCCAGGAGTCCACCCGGAGGCCGTAGAGCTTCCCGGTCCCCTTCATGAACTGCCACATGCCCACCGCCCGCGAGCGGCTCACCGCACTGGTGGAGAAGCCGCTCTCGATCAGGGCGAGATAGACCATGTCCTCGGGGAGTCCGTATTGCCGGAGCTTCTCCCGGATCATCGGCTCGTAGCGCGGCATGCGCTGGAGCCAGATCGTGAACCGGTCGCGCGCCGGCCCCTGGAAGAAGTCGAGATAGAACTGAACCCGGGAGTGGTTGCCGTAGGTGGTGACGTCAATGTCCCAGGACACCGGCGTCTTGGCCTCGTTGGCCCCGCCGGGCAGCGCCCCGCCGGCGTCGGAATCGCCTTCGCTGTCGCTTCTCGCCGGATGCACCGCGGCGAGCTGCTCGAGGATCGCCTCGTCGGCCAGGGCCTCGGGGTCCGCTGCCACGGTCTCGGTATCCGGGGACTCGACCCCCGCCACCAGGGGTGCCGGAGCGTCCGCCGGCGGCCGCTGCGGTCCCGCCGCCTGGGCCGGTTGCCGCTCCACCGCGCCCTGCTCCGGCACGGCGGCCGAGCTGTCCGCCGCGACCGGCACGGGGCTCGGAGTGGACACAGCGTCCGGCCCCCGGTGGGCGCAGCCCACCAGGATCCCGGCGAGAACCGGCCAGTGGAAACGCATGCTCACGATAGGGTCTCCACTTGCAGCGTGCGCGCCCGGGCGCGATCGCTGCTCAGTCGGGTTGCCATCCGTGGGCGGGCGTTCCACCTACCGGCCCGCCGCCTTCAGCGCTTGCAAGAAGCCTGCGAGAGGGCGAGACGCCGGCCCCTCTCTTCGGGTGGCGTTCGGGGTTCCCCGGTCCGGCCACCCGTGCGGTTTGAAATGTCCGTGGTGAATCTCCAGATGCGCGACCGGCTGCCCCGGTCGCGCTCCGGCGTCGCTCTAACTTGGCACGACCGGGGCGATCGAGAAAGGGGCGAGAAAGGGGGCAGCCAGGGCGCGGGCAGCCCCGGACTGCTAGCGCATGAAGAACCGGTTGCCCAGGATGCGGTTGGTGGCGTTGAGCACGGCGAGAGCGGCCCCGCGCGAGGGGTCGGCCTCCGGCGTGAGGTAGCAGCCCACCAGACGCTGCCGCTCGGTCTGGTTGGGGATCGCGAGCGAGACGATGACCACGTTGGCGTCGAAGGCCCGTACCGCCTTCACGCCCAAGAGCTCGAACTTGAGCTCGCCCCGGACCGCCTTGGTGAGCGCGAAGACACAGGCCTGGGCCGCGCAGCGGAGCTCGCCGGCCTGGGAGGAAAGGCCCTCGCACTCGCCCACGAACTCCTCGGTCTCCTGCCAGTCCAGCACCACCCGGGCCCGGCAGCGGCCGCTCGCCAGGCGCTCGAGCGCGAACTCCGCGAAGCGGAGCCGGTCAGGCGTGCGGGGCGGGGCCGGCATGGAAACGACTACCTCGTCGAGGTGAGATCACAGGGTTCGCGAATCCCGGTGCGAATCCCGTGCCCGGAGTGGCGCGGGTGCAAGCGCTCACCCGGCCGGCCCGGCCCAGGAGAGCCTCAGCGGCGCGCGCGCCGCCCGCGGCTTGCCGTCCGCCGCCCGCCGGGGATCGCGTGGGGGGGAGGACCGGTTCCCGGTTGGATCCAGCCTCAGGGAAGGTGTGCGACCAGGACGGCGGTCAGCCGCTCGTCGGACAGCCGGTCTGCCTGGGCGTAGAGGTCGGACCGCGAGGAGGCGATGAGACCCGTATTGGCCCAGACCGGCCGGCCCGCCGCGCCCCGGTAGCTCAGCACCAGGCGCCACGACTGGTTGTTCGCCAGGCGTTCCGCGACGGGGGCCACCGCCCACCGGACGCCGCCGTGGGTGATTTCTCTCCAGGCCATACCGCGAATCAGGGGACCGACGCCAGCAAGGGGACGCCAATGTGCCGTCCAGTCAGCCAGGCGTCAAGAGGGCTTCGCGCAAGGGCCGTACCCCGGGCGGCCCTCACCCTCCGGATGTGATCCGGGCCACACCAGCGGCATCCCGCCGGCGCCGGAGCAGCCAGCGAGTGCCCAGGCTCAGAGCCACCAGGAGGAGACCGGCCACGAGCACCCGGACCAGCGCTTCTCGCCCGGCTCCGGCCGATCCGGCCACCAGCGCGTCCGCAAAGAAGACATAGACCATCGTGCCCGGGAGGATCCCCACGGCCGTGGCGAGGGCGTAGTCCCGGGCCCGCATCCCGGTGAGACCGGCGGCGTAGTTGAGCAGCACGAAGGGGGCGACGGGAAGGAGGCGTAGCACCAGGAGGCCCTGGAACCCGGCGATCCCGCTCAGGCGGTCGAGCGGCGCCGCGCGCGAGCCCAGGAGCCCCAGCAGGGCCTCGCGCCCCAGGCGCCGCGCGAGCCAGAAGGCAAGGTTCGCTCCCAGATTGGCGCCCAGCGTCACCCAGAGGGTACCCCAGACAAAGCCGAACGCGACACCGCCCACCACCGTGAGGGCGCTGGCCGGGAGCGCCAGGGCCACGAGCAGGGCGTACAGCAGGGCGAACGCCGGTCCCACCCACCACTGCCCGCTCGCGGCCCGGATGACTTCCACCAGCGCGGCCCTTCCCTCGCGGTGACTCAGTGCTTCCAGGATTCCGGTGGCCCGGGCGGCCAGATAGCCGGCGCCCAGCAGGACCGCGAGCGCGGCTAGGCGGACCCGGGGGTTCTTCAGAGCCCCCATCGCACGATCCGCTTGAGGAGCCTCCCCATCCAGGAATCGAGCTGAGCTCTGCGGAAGAGATTGGCCGCGCGGAGGATGCCCTCGCTCATGGTCGGGTAGGGATAGACGATGTCGGCGAGGGCGGAGACCGGAAGCCTGCGCCGCATGGCGAGCACCACGGGCGCGATGAAATTCCCGGCTCCCGCTCCCACGATGGTGGCGCCCAGAATCCGCCCGCCCGGCCCCGTGACGAGCTTGACGAATCCCTCCCGGCGCCGGTCGGTGATGGCGCGGTCCAGCTCGGCGAAGTCGTAGCGCCAGACCCGGTGTTTCAGGCCCCGGTCCCGGACTTCCCCCTCGCTCAGCCCCACCGCGGCCACCTCGGGATCCGAGTAGGTGACCCGCCGCACCGTCTCGTGGTCCACCCGGCCCCGCGGCCCCGGCACCAGGGCGTTCC
>JBBIMQ010000173.1:0-1309 GCA_037444345.1 Gemmatimonadota bacterium
AAATCTCGCAGGTCCTCGAGCGTGACGTCGCGGTCGAACTCGATCCGCTGAATGCCCACTTTCGCCAGCCGCCGGCCCCAGTCCCACACCTTGAGGTCCCGCAGGGCCTGCTGGCGGTAGAGCACCTCCTCCTCCAGAAAGGAGAACACGGGCGCCGGATCGGTCTTGCGAAGCTCCTCGAATTGGAGCCAGGCCTGCTCCACCGCGCGCTCGCGTGCCGGATGGCCCGCGCGGTAGAGGTTGGCCGCCGACAGCGCCTGTCCGAGCGCGGTCAGGAACTTCATCGGCTCGCTCAAGCACCCTCCCCTGCCGCGGCGCGGATTTCCGGATCGGGACTGGCAGCGGCGAGCTTGAGGACCACCTGCGCCGCCGGATCGTTGGCGAAACCCCGGGCGAGCGCGCTCACCACAGCCAGGAGCTCCGGCGATTTCGGCGCCAGCCGGCGGCGGCGGAACCAGCGCGGCCGGGTGAGGGCGTGTTCGATCATCCAGTCGCGGGTGGCCGGGGTCCGGATCGTGCCCAAAACCCGCACGGCGCTGGCCCGGATGGCCGGGTCCAGCCGCCGATCGTTGAGCAAGCCCATGAGCCGGGGCACCGCCCCCGGCGGACAGCGCTCCAGCGCCGCCGCGAGGCCGAGCTGGACATTCTGCACGTCATCGTCGCCAAGGCAGGCAAGAATCGCGGCATCGTGCAACCCGGGGATCCGGAACATGAGTTTCACCGCCTCCCGGCGCACCCGCGGGTCATCGTGCTCGGCGTACCGGGTCACGTCGAAGTCGGCCGGGATCTCCGGGAGCGCGCCCAGCAAGGCGAGCAGGTTGCGCGCGACGTACCACGGGGCCCCGGGTAGCCGCTCCACCAGCATCGGGCCGACTTCCGGCCCCAGCCGGCTCAGCCGGTTGAGCAGTCGCCGGCGCATGGCCCGGGAGTCGGCCACTTCCAGTGTCTCGAGCATCGGCTCTGCCGCGGCCATCCCCATCCGTTCGATCAGCTTCTCCACCACGGCGGTATCCCGGGGCTCGTTGTTGAGCAGGATCCGCATCATGTCCGGTGTCGCCAGGTGCAGCCAGAACTGTTCCGCGATGTCAGGCGCAATCCGAGGATCCTCCAAGAGCTGCGCAACTTCGGAGGCCCGCCCTTCGTGAACCACTTCCTCCAGCGCCCCCCAGACCAGATCGCCCACCGTATCGGTTTCCAGCGACATCTGGATGACCCGCATCGCCTCGAAGGGAACCGGCTCCTGGGAGGCGGCCGGCCGTCCCGGGTGCCGGGCCAGCCGTTCCAGTGCCCGGGTGTACACCGCCGGGTT
>JBBIMQ010000173.1:1336-6026 GCA_037444345.1 Gemmatimonadota bacterium
CCAGCTGCCGGACCGATTCTCGCAGAATCAGATCGGCCTGTTCTCGGATCTGCGGGCTCCCTCGTTCCGCGTGGAAGGACAGCTTGGTGAGGAGCCGGACCATCGCCTGCGACACCACGCTGGAGGTCTCCTCGGCTCCGGCATGGAGCAGGCTCAGCACCGCACTGGTAGGGAGCACCTGGGCCGCATCGCGCACCAGTTGTTTGCGCTGGGCCAGATCGGCCCCGAGCGAGAGCAGCTGGCGGAGCGTATCGCCGTTGATGTGGTTGAGGAGGGTGCTGAGCCGCTCGCGCAGGGCCGAGGCCTCCGCCCCGTGCGCCAGCCGGAGTTCGCGGCTCAGCCCGAGCAGATACTGGACCAGGAGGCGGTCCCGGTCCCGGTGGCGGGGGCGCTGGTTGATGGCCTGGGCCACCTCGCGAGGGTCGGCCATCGCTTCCATTCCGCCTTCCCGCGCCAGCACCGCCGAGGCCAGGCCCACCCAGAGCCGCCCCGCGCTGGACTCCGCCAAAATCGCGTCGCCGGTGCGCCCGGCCTTCTCGCTGAGCTCGAGCTTGTCGTAGTCGGGCCGGAACAGTCGCACGTGTTCCCAGCGCTCCCGCGCCTCGGGCGGCGCGAGCCCGAGCGGTTGCTGCCGGGCGTCGCTCGCCAGGGCCAGGCAAACCTCGGTGAACTCCCCGCGCGAGACCCCCTGGGTGAACTTGATGGCCCCCAGCTGGTGCCGGTGGAGCCGCTGCGCCAGCTCGCGCAGGACCGGATTCGCCGGATCGGTAGCCACCCCGCCAACGACCAGCTGGGTCCGGGCCACCCCCAGCAGCAGCGTGTCGCGGTTTACCAGGGCCGCCTGGAGCCGGAGCGCAGCGGAGTCAATGGCAGCCACCCGGAGAGGGTGCCCATCCGGGTAGACGGTCATCTTGTGCAGCGCGATACCGAAGAGGGGGAGAAAGACGGCGATATCGCGCGGGAGAACAGCGCGCTCCTGCTCCACAGAGGCGATCGGAGGCTCGGGCACGGGATCGCCGGGACTGGCCCTCGAGGGTGGAGGAAGGCTTTTCCCGGACTCGCCGGGGGTTCCTCCCTGGCTAAGCTAAGCCGAACGCTGGAGGCGCGGAAGCTACTCCTTGGCCCGGTCCAGGTACTCCCCCGTATTGGGATTCACCCGGATCCGCTCCCCGGTCTGGATGAACTCGGGCACTTGCACGGTGACGCCGTTCTCCAGCTTCGCCGGCTTGAACGAGGAGGTCTTGGTGGCCGTCTTCATCACCGGGGCGGTTTCCACCACCTGATAGGTGAGCGAGGAGGGTAGCTGAATCCCGATCGGGCGGCCGTTGAAAAACTCCGCCATCAGCTTCATCCCGGGCGTTACCCAGCGGGCCGCCTCACCGAGGTCGTCCTCGCTCATCTCGAGCTGCTCGAAGTTCTCGGTGTTCATGAAGTGATAGGTCTCGCCCCCCGCGTACAGGAACTCGAGCTCGTGGGTCTCGAGATCGGCGGTCTCCACGGTGTCGGTGGAGCGGAAGCGATGCTCGAACTGCGTGCCGGTCCGCAGCTTGCGCAGCTTGGCCTGGACCATGGCGCGCAGGTTGCCGGGGGTGTGGTGATGGAAATCGAGAACCCGACAGGGCTCGCCGTCGAACAGAATCGTCATGCCGCGGCGGATATCGCTGGCAATGATGCCCATACCGTTGCCTTGCCCCTCCCCTGATACCGCGCTCCTCCGAAACCACGCCAGGGGCGGATCCCCGGTGGGCCCGCCCCTGCGCGCGACAAGCGCGCACAACTATAGAGTGGGCTCCGGGCTGGCGGTAGGGGGAGGCCGCCCTACATTTGGAAACGCCTTGCCCCTCCGAGCTTTACATGACGAGCCGCCGCGGATTCCTGGCCCGACTGGCCGGCGCCGGTGTCCTCCCCGCCTTTCGCCCGGACGCCCTCCGGCGCGCCCTCGACCTGCCGCCGCCGCGCGCTGGCTCGGGGCGGGGGGGCCCGGAGGACGAAGACTTCTGGGCCCAGGTCCAGCAGGCCTTCGACTGCGACCGCACCCTGGTCAATCTGAACAACGGCGGTGTCAGCCCCACGCCCAGCCACGTGCTGGAGCGGATGATCCGGGACCTCCGCTTCAGCAACGAGCTACCCGTCATCCACATGTGGCAGACTCTCGAACCCCGGATCGAGAGCGTGCGCCGCGAGCTGGCCCGCGAGTTCGGCTGCCACCCCGAGGAACTGGCCATCACCCGGAACGCCTCCGAAGCCCTGGAGACCATGATTTTCGGCCTGGACCTCGAGCCCGGCGACGAGGTGGTGGTCAGCAACCAGAACTATCCCCGGATGCTCACCGCCTGGAATCAGCGGGCCCGGCGGGATGGCATCGTGGTGCGGGCCATCTCGTTCTCGCTGCCGCCACCGTCACCCGAGTACGTCGTCGAACAGTTTCGCCGGGCCCTGACCCCGCGCACCCGGGTGATCGAGGTTACCCACATCACCAATCTCTCGGGCCAGATCCTCCCGGTGCGGGAAATCGTCCGGATGGCACGCCCACTCGGGATCGAGGTGTTCGTGGACGGGGCGCACGCGTTCGCCCACTTCCCCTTCACCCGCGACGGCCTCGAGTGCGACTACTACGGGACCAGCCTCCACAAATGGCTGCTGGCCCCGGTGGGAACCGGCTTTCTCTACGTCCGCAAGGACCGGCAGCGCCGCCTGTGGCCGCTGATGGCGGCCCCGCCGGAGATGGACGAGAACATCCGGAAGTACGAAGAGATCGGCACCCACCCGGCGGCGAACCACAACGCCATCGCCGCCGCACTGGTGTTCCACCGGGCCATCGGGGCCGAGCGCAAGGCGGCCCGGCTCCGCTACCTGCGCGACCGCTGGGCCAAGCGGGTGCGCGGGGCCAGCGACCGGATCCGGGTGCTCACCCCGCTCGATTCGCCCCACAGCGCCGGGATCGGGCTGGTCCACGTGGACGGCCTGGATCCCGGCCGGCTGGCGACCTGGCTCTTCGAGCGGCACCAGATCGTGACCACGCCCATCTCCCACGCGGAGTTCGACGGCGTGAGGGTAACCCCGAACATCTACACGACACTGGATGAGATCGATCGCTTCACCGAGGCGCTGCTCCACGCGGTCCGGCATGGCCTGGACTGAAAGACCCGGGTGCGCCTTCCCCCCATGAGGCTCGGACGCGGGGGGAGTCGCCTGGTGCTGGCCCTCACCGCGCTGGGCGTGGCCGGGCTCGGGCTGATCGGGATCGCCCGTGCCTTCCGGGCCGCGTTTTACGAGCCCGCCCACACCCGGATCACCCAGGGCGTGGTGCTGGAACACCTGCGAACCGTGGCGAAGCTGGTCACCACCGAAGTGGGGCTCCGCGATGTGGTGACCTACGAGAGCACCCGGCTCGGCAGCACCAAGAAGGCCCTGGTCGTGGTGACCGGAAAGGCGCTCGTGGGATTCGACCTGACCGGCCGGTCTCGAGTTGACCTCGACACCAGGACCCGGCGGGTCCGCGTGGTGCTTCCCCGCGCCGATCTCGTCGCCGTGGATGTCACCGACCTCAAGACCTACGACGAACAGCGCGGGCTCTGGAATCCGTTCCGGCCGGCCGACCGCGACACCATCTTTCTCCTCGCGCGGGCGCAACTCATGCACGCGGCCCGGGAACTGGCCGTGCTCGAGCACGCGGAGGCCAGCGCCCGCCAGGCGCTGTCCACCCTGCTCGCCGCGGAGGGGTACGCGGTGGAGGTGGAATTCGAGCCCTTCCTCCGCCCCGCGCCCCCACCGGAAACGGGCCCCCGGTGAGCCACCTGGGAACGCTCGCCCCCCCAATCCTCCCGCGGCACCGGTTCTCGCCCTCCCCCTTCAGGGGCTCCCGCGCCACACCCTTCGACGAAGGCGACCCGGCGGCCACCGCTCGCGCGAGCGTGGCTCCCCGCCCTGCGTCCGGCTAACTTTGGGCCTCCGGAGGAAGACTGCCATGCTTGGTCGTGCCACCACCGCCACCATCGTCCTGACCCTCGCGGCCGGCACCGCGCTCGCCGCGCAAGCCCAGGCCCCGGAGCCCGAGTTCGACGGCCGCCCGCTCAGGGCATGGATTCAGGACCTGAAGGCGGCGGCTCCTCAGACCCGAAACGCCGCCGCCTACGTGATCAGCGGGATGGGGCCTGCCGCCAAGGCGGCCGTCCCCGCACTCATCGAGGCCCTGAACGACCCGGTGGCGGCGGTCCGCTATCCCGTGGCCGTGGCGTTGCGCGAGATCGGCCCCGATGCCGCCGCGGCCGTCCCGGCGCTCGAGCGGGCCCTGAGCGACAGCAGCGATGACGTCGCCGCCATGGCACGAAAGGCCCTGATCGCGATCACCGGCAAGGACCCGGGCCCTCCAGAGGACTGAGCCCGGGCAAGCACCCTCGAGGACCTGGCGGTGTGGTTGTTTCTGGCCATCGGCGTCGCAGCCGGCATTCTCTCTGGCCTCTTCGGGATCGGCGGCGGTGTGGTCGTCGTGCCCGCCCTGATGATCCTGGCGGGGATGAAGCCCGAGCTCGCCACCGGCACGTCACTCGCGGCGTTGCTTCTCCCGGTGGGCGCCCTGGGCGCCTGGCATTACTACAAGCATGGCTACCTGAATCTCTCGGCGGCCGCGTGGGTGGCGCTCGGCCTCCTGCTGGGCGCCTGGCTGGGCGCGCTGCTGGGAACCCGGGTT
>JBBIMQ010000174.1:0-5953 GCA_037444345.1 Gemmatimonadota bacterium
CGGCCGCGCTCGAGCTGTACGCCGGCCTGCTCGCCGGCGACCCCGAGTCCCCCAAGCTCTGGAACGAACGTGGGGTCTGCCTCCACCAGGCCGGCCGCCGCGAGGAGGCGGGCCAGGCCTATCAGCAGGCCGTGCGGGCCGATCCCGCCTATGCCCTGGCCTGGAACAACCTGGGCGTGCTCCGGAGCCAGGGCCCCGATCCCGAGCCCGCGATCGAGGCGTTCCAGGAAGCGCTGCGGGTCCGGCCCGATCTCACCGCGGCGCGGCTCAACCTGGCCCTGGTGCTCTTTCACCGCCGCCGGCTGCAGCTCGCGCTCGAGGCCTATCGCCAGGTCCTGGCGGAGCACCCGCAGCACCCGGTGGCGTGGAACGGCGTGGGCCTGGTGCTGGTGGAGCTCAAGCGCTTCGAGGACGCGCGCAACGCCTTCGCCCGCGCGGTGGACGCCGATCCGGAGCTGGCTTCCGCCCACTACAATCTGAGCTTCACCCTGAGCGCGCTGGGCGACTTCGAGGGCGCGCTCAGGGCCACCAAGCGGGCCCTCGAGCTCGAGCCCTACTACGTGCCCCAGAAGTTCGCCCTCACGATCGACCTCCAGTACGAGCACCCCGAGATCGCGGTGGCCCCCGAGATCTCGGCCGACGTCATGGCCGAGGCGGTGGGGGATGGCTTCGTCTTCGACGAGCGGCTGCTGGATCGGATCTTCGACGAGCTGCAACCGGTGGTTGCGGCGGAGCCGCCCGGCCAGGAGGATCCCCTGGCCCTCGCCGCCGATTACGTGGCCAAGGGCTTTCTCGAGCTGGCCACCGCCCAGATTGACCGTGCCCTGGCGCGGGGCGCGCCGGCGGCCCGCGCCACCACGCTGCTGGGCGACGTGTTCGCCAAGCGCGGGCTTCACGGCGAGGCGCTGGAGCGCTACCGTGCCGCGCTCCAGCTCGAGCCGGACCACCCGCAAGCCCTGCTGGGCGAGGTGAAGTCCCTCCTCGCGCTGGGCCGCGGGGCGGACGCCCTCGAGAGCGCCGAGCGACTGGTCGCCAGGCTGCCGGAGGCGGTGGACGCGCTGGTGGCGGGGGCCCGGGTGAGGCTCGCCGCGCGCGATGCCCATGGCGCGCTGGAGTACCTCAAGCGAGCGCAGGCCCTGGAGCCGGGCCGGGCCGACCTGCTCCAGCTGGAAGCGGCCGTGGCGGCCCAGCTCGGCGATCTCGCAGGGGCCATTCAGGCCTGTCAGGCGGCGCTGCAGCTCGACCCCGGACTGGCTCAGGTGTGGCTGGAACTTGGCCGGCTGGAAGAGCGGCGGGAAAACTGGAGCGCAGCCCGGACGGCCTACCGGAACGCGCTGGAGATCCTCCCCACCTATATGGAAGCCGCCCTGGCGCTGGGCGATCTGCTCCGGCGGGCGGAGTCGCCCCAGGCCGCCGTCGAGTTCCTGGTCGGTGTCCTGCTCACCGAGCCCTGGGACCTCGACGCCCTGCTGCTCCTGGCGCGAGCCCTGCTCGATGCCGGCCGGACCGACCGGGCCCTGGAGGCGCTCACCCGCTGCCTCAAGTTCGATCCGGACAACGCGGCCGCACTGTTCCACCTTGGCGTGGCCTACGCCCGCAAGCGAAGGTATGCCGACGCGGTTCGGGCCTGGGAACGGGTGGTCCAGCTGGACGCGGCGGGACCCTACGCCCAGGCCGCCCGGAGCCACGCCCGCTCGGCCCGGGATCTCCAGCATATCTTCGCTGGAGCCGCCTGACCATGGCGATCGAAGGCCCGCTCCGCGAGCTCGGGATCCACGACGTCTTCCAGCTCCTCGACCTGAGCCGGAAGACCGGCACCCTCCGGGTGACCTCGGAGCTCCGGCAGAACACCGGCACGGTCTACTTCGAGGAGGGAGTGGTGGTCGGCGCGCAGATCCTGAGCAACCCGTACCCCCTGGGGAAGCTCCTGGTGCGCGCGGGCCGGATCACCGAGGACACCCTCACCGAGGCGCGGGACCGGCAGCAGCAGGGTGACCCGCGGCGTCTGGGCGAGATTCTGGTGGCGATGGGCGCGGTGAGCCAGCGCGACCTCAACCGCTACGTGAGGCGCCAGATCGAGGAAGTGGTCTTCGAGCTGGTCGGGTGGTCGGAAGGATACTTCGCCTTCGAGGAGGGCAAGAGCGGCGAGTGGCCCACGGAGGCCGAGACCCGGATCCCCACCGGCCTCCTGCTCATGGAGGCGGCCCGGCGGACCGAGGAATGGTCGCGGATCGAAAAGAAGATCTCCCACCTGGGGGTGGTACCGCGGCTCGCCCCCATCGTGGACACGGGCGCGCCGCTCGATCTTTTGCCCCAGGAGTGGGAAGTCCTGGCCGTGGTGGATGGCAGCCGGAGCGTCCGGGAAGTGGCGGAGGTCCTGGGACGCCCGGAATTCGAGATCGCGCGGACGCTCTTCGGACTCACCACGGCGGGCATTATCCTGCTGGAAGACCCGACCCGCCGCGCGCTGGAGGCGGTGGGTGGGTCCGATCTGCCAATCTTGCTGGGCGAGGTGGACCAGTTGCTGGAGCGGGGGGATGCCGAACAGGCCGCGGTGGCGGCGGAGCGGGCGGTGTCCGCGCATCCGGCGGAACCGCTGGCGCACCTGGCCCACGGGCGGGCACTCCTCGCCGCCGGGCGCTACGACGAGGCGGCGGAAGCTCTCTGGCAGGCGGTCCAGCTCGATCCGGTCTCGGCCCCGGCGCACCGGCTGCTCGGCCTCGCGCTGGCGGCGCTGGGCCGGTTCCGCGAGGCGGCCCAGGTCTGGGACCAGTGGAAGCGGCTCGAGGTCATGGCTCCCGAGGAGGAGGCCCACATGCCGGTCGTGGAACGCGTGAAGCAGGCCGCGCTCACGATTGACCTCGCGCTCAGAGGCGCGCGTGCCTGACGACATCCGGGCCCTCACCGCCCAGCTGGCGCAGGACCCGACCAGCCTGGTGTTTCTCCGGCTGGGCGAGGCCCTGCGCCAGCGCGGCCAGCTCGACGCAGCGCTCAAGGTGGCGCTCCAGGGGCTGAGCCGCTACCCCCACCTCCCGGACGCGCACGATCTCTACGCCCGGATTCTCGCCGACAAGCGAGACTACGCCGCCGCCTTCGACGAATGGGACACGGTGCTCCGCCTGGCACCCAACCACGTGGGGGCCCACAAGGGCATCGGCTTCCTCTATTACCGGGCCGGCGATCGGGAGCAGGCCCTCCACCACCTCAGGCTCGCGGCGGAGGCCGATCCCGGCGACGAGGGACTCCGGGCGGCGGTGGAACGGGTGGCAGGCGGGCGGGAGATCTGGGAGGAGGGGGCCCCTGCTCAAAAGGGAGAGCACGAGGCAGGGCCGCCGCCGGGGCGGGCCCCGGCTCAAAAGGGAGAGCACCTGCAGGGGCCGCCGCCGGGGCGGGCCCCCGAGGCGCCGTTCCCCGGCCTCGAAGGGGCGCTGGAGCGCCTCCTGCTCGTGGACCGGGACGGGCTCCGGCTGGGGGGGGCGCTCCGGAGTCCGGAGGGACGCGACGTGAGCGACGTGGCGGCCGCAGCCCTCGATGCGCTGGCGCGGGAAGCGGCCCGCGCCGCGCGCCTCCTCGGGCTCGGCGAGTGGAGCCAGCTCACGGTGGAATGCGCCGGGGTGCACCTCGCCGTCCAGCGCCCGACCCCGGAAACGAGCCTCCTCGCCGCAACCGCGGCCGAGCTGCCCGCGGGCCAGCTCGCCCTCTACGCCGACCGGGCAGCCCGGGCCGCGCGGAGCTGGCTCGAGCGGATCCGGTGATGCCGAACTACCAGCCCCACCTCGACGCGCTGACCCGGATTCGGGACATCCGGGGGGCCATGGTCGTCGCCACGGGCGACGGCCTGGTGGTGGCAGAAAAGCTCATGGCGGGCGTGGAGAGCCAGCCGCTCGCCGCGATGGCCGCGAGCCTGGCCGGGCGGGCGGCCGATCTGACCGAGCGATCAGGGTACGGCCTGCCGCGGTTCCTCCAGCTGCAGTGCGCCGACGGCACCCTGCTGGTGGCGACCGGCGGCCCCGAGCTGGTGCTGGTCGCACTGGCCGGGCGGGACGCGCCGCTCGGGCTCGCCCGGCTCGAGCTGCTGCGCCTGGCGGAGCGCTTGGCCTGATGCGGGCAGTCGAGCCCTGGGTGGTGGGCCCGCTCCAGACTTTCGTCAACGAATCGTCGGCCCGGCTGGCGCTGCTCATGACCGCGTCGGGGCAAGTCATCGCGCAGCACGGGTTCACGGGCGCGCTCGATCTCATGGCTGCCGCCGCGCTCGGTTGCGGGATCGTGGCGTCCAGCACGGAGATCGCCGCCCAGATGCGATGGCCGCCGTTCCGCATCCTGGTTCACCAGGGGCGCCGCGCCGCGCACTTCCTGGCGGCCTTCGACACCCCCCGGGGCCGCTGGATCGCACTCGTCGTCTTCGGCCGGGAAACCAAGCTCGGCGTGGTGCAGGTGTTCTTCGATCGGCTGGTGGGGGAACTGCGGGCCGCCGCGCCCCCGCCGCCGGCCCCGCGGCGCGAGGTGCTGGCCGCCGACTTCGAGCAGGAGCTCAACGCCAGCCTGCGGACGCTCTTCGGACGCTAACGACCATGTCCCTCGTCAACTTCACCACCCGCGAAATCACCTGCAAGATCGTCTATTACGGGCCGGGACGCTCGGGCAAGACGACCAACTTGCAGTATATCTACGGGCGGGTGCCCGAATCGCGGCGGGGGCGCATGGTGAGCCTCGCCACCCAGACCGATCGGACCCTGTTCTTCGATTTTCTCCCCCTCGACCTGGGGGTGATCTCCGGCTTCACCACGCGGTTCCAGCTCTACACGGTGCCGGGCCAGGTGTACTACAATGCCACTCGGAAGCTGGTGCTCCAGGGCGCCGACGGCGTGGTGTTCGTGGCCGATAGCCAGGCGCGGCGGCTGGAAGACAACCTCGAAAGCCTGCAGAACCTGCAGGCCAATCTGCTCCAGCAAGGGGTAGATGTGCGGCAGTTCCCCATGGTGCTCCAGTACAACAAGCAGGACCTGCCGGCCGACCTGATTCTCACGCCGGCGGACCTCGACGAGGCGCTCAACTTTCGGGGCACCCGATCCTTTGCCGCGGATGCCGTGCGGGGCGCCGGCGTCTTCGAGACCTTGAAAGGGATCTCGGAGCTGGTGCTCAAGAAGCTCGCCGCAGGAGCTTCGGTCGCGTGAGTACGCCCCTCAACCCCCGCTACCGGTTCGAGACCTTCGTGGTCGGCGCCGCCAACCGCCTGGCCGTGACCGCGGCCAAGGCGGTGGCCGAATCGCCGGGAGCCGTGTACAACCCGCTGTTCATCTACGGCGGGTCCGGGGTGGGGAAGACCCACCTGTTGATGGCCGTGGGGCACGCGGTCCGCGAGATCAATCCCGCTGCCACCGTCGAATACTTGACCCTCGACGATTTCGTCGAGGCATTCCATGCCGCGGTGGCAGCGGGGCAGGGCGAGGCCTATCGCCGCCGCTACGCCGAGATCTCGGTGCTCCTGGTGGACGACGTGCAGTTTCTCACCCACCGGCGCGAGATGCAGGCCGAGCTGCTGCGGCTCACCAACACCATGCTGAGCTCGGGACGCCAGATCGTGCTCTCGAGCGACCGGTCGCCGAACGAAATCGAGGCGCTCGACGAGCGGCTGATCCAGCGGTTCGCGGGCGGGCTGGTCATTGATATCGCCGTGCCTGACTACGAGACCCGGATGGCGATCCTGCGCCGCCAGGCGGAGGAGCGGCGGGCCGAGTTCGATCCGGGCGTGATGGAGACGGTGGCCTCGCTGCCGATCCAGAGCGTGCGGGAGCTGATCGGCGCCTTGAACCGGCTCATTGCGTTCCAGGCGGTGAGCGAGACCCCCCTCAGCTCCGCTCAGGCCCGCCAGCTCCTGGGCCGGCTGGCGCAGGCGGCGGCTGCGGCGGCCGGGGTGGATGTGGGCTCGCCCGGCACCCTGCTCCCGCCGGGC
>JBBIMQ010000175.1:0-4883 GCA_037444345.1 Gemmatimonadota bacterium
GAGCGAGGGCCCCCCTGAGTCATTGCGAGCGCCCCCCGAGCGGAGCGAGGGCCCCCCTGAGTCATTGCGAGCGCCCCCCGAGCGGAGCGAGGGGGCGCGAAGCAATCCCGCGGCCCTGGCTTCGACTCCCCCCGGGTTGGGTGCCGGCGTTGGGGTATTGATTCGTCGGCCCCCGCGCCGCCTACTGGCAATGACTGGGTGGGGCCCCAGAGGGGACTCCTCGCAATGACTGGGGGGGGGGCGCCCGCGGCGCCGCCTCGCAATGACTGGGGGGGCGCCTGCGGCGCCTCCTCGCAATGACTGGGGGGCGCCTGCGGCGCTGCCTCGCAATGACGAGGGGCGGCGGCTCAGCGCTGCCGCCTGGCTCCCGCGGCGAGGGAGGCGCCATAGCGTGGCGAGGCAGCGGCGTGCGCAACCGCATCCGGCTCTCCCTGGGCGAGGCGCGCCTCGTCCGCTGCCAGGCGGGCCTGGACGGAGCACACCCGGGCGATGCCCTCGTCCAGCTCGATGGCCGGGGTGAAGCCGAGCAGCCTCGTCTGGCGCTCCAGGGTGGGGCGCTTGACGGGCGTGATCCCCGGCGGGATCGGCCCCTCGCTCACGAGGCCAGGGTCCACACCCAGCACCCGCGCGATCCGGTGGGCGAGATCGGTCATCAGGACCACCTCCGGATGGCCGATGTTGATCACGGTGTACTCATCGAGGCGACCGGCGGCCTCGATCGCCCGGACCGCATCCAGGATGTGGAGCCAGCTCCGGGCCGCGCCCCGATGGACCTCGATGGGCCGGCCCCGCGCCAGGTTGGAGGCGAACCGGATCATCGCCGACCGGTGCTCCCCCACGGTCTCGAGCTCGTCGTAAAACATGCAGGGCCGCAGCGTCACGGCCTTGAGCCCGTGCACCCGTACCTCGTACTCGACCAGTTGTTCGCCCAGCAGCTTGGTGAGCCCGTACCGGTTGGCGGGCCGCGGGCGAGACTCGGCCTCGTCCAGCACCTCGCATTCGGGGCCGTAGACCTCCGAGGTGGAGAAAAAGACCAGCCGGCTCCCGCTTCGCTTGCAGAGCTGGATCACGTTATTGATCCCGCCCAGGTTGGTGGTGATGGCGAGGGAGCCCGCCTGCTCGCTCGTCATCCGTCCCACCAGTGCCGCGCAGAGGAAGACCACATCCGGTTTCCAGTCGAAGGCCGGCAGCAGGTCGAGCGGGTGGTTCATGTCGGCCATGACGAACCCCGGCCGCCACCGCGGGAGGATGTCGGCCTCCATGACCTCGTAGCCGACCGAGCGGAGATACCCCACCAGGCGAGACCCGATGTTGCCCTCCGATCCGACCACCAGGGCCCGGCGTGGCGTTGCGTGGCTCTGCATGGCGTGCTCCGGTTGCGAGTTCGCGATCACGGAAGCCGGCTCGTGCGCCGGCGCCGCCCGGCGCGGCGCGCCACCGCCGCCGGCACCGGCTGTCAGGCGACCACCCTGCTCGGCAAGGGGCCGTTCCGCTCCAGCTCCGCGACCTGCGCGCCCATCGGCACCAGGTCGAAGTACTGGCGGAGGATGCCGATGGCGCGGGCGAAGAATCGCCGCTTGGCCTCGGCTGGAAGATCCATGCCGGGAAAGAAGGCCAGGCCCGGCACGTCCTCCGCGCCGAGAACGTCGAGCGGGTGCAACAGGAAGCTGGGCGGGGTGTTTGTCAGACGACATGCCCGGGCGGCCGCGTGGAGGTAGCCGGCGGCCAGGGCCGGGGAAACCCGGCACAGGTACAGGAGATAGCTCAGGTGGAACGGCACCCGGAGGCCGGGGAGCGTCGTGACCGGGATCTCCAGCAGCGAGCGCTCCCCCTCCAGGCGCCAGCGATAGGGCTTGTTGGGGCGGAAGCCCTCCGAGAAGGCCCCGAACAGCGCTTCGCGCTCGCGGCGCTCGGCCCGGGTGAGCCTGGCGGATCGGAGAAAGTACCAGCGCGCGAGCGGGCCGATGAACGTGGGCAGCGTCGAGGCATCGTAGCGATACCCCCGCCGCTCGAGCACCTTGAGCAGGAGCGGGGACCAGCTGAACCCCGGACCCCGGAACCCGACCGGGCGCACCCCGGTGGCCGCCTCGATCGCTTCCTCGGCCCGCGCCACCTCGCGCTCCAGGCGCGCCCGCTCGTAGCGATGCAGCCAGCACTCGTGCTCGAAGCTGTGGTTGCCGATCTCGTGGCCGCGCCGGACGGCCTCCGCGAGCCCCGGGCGATTCTCCGGGCGCGCGGCGTCGAACCCGACCACGAAGAACGTGATCCGGAGCGCTAGCCGGTCCAGCAGATCGAGCACTAGCGGGAAAAACCGAGGCAGGTAGGAGGGACGGTCCACCCAGGCGGGGTCGCCGTGAGTCCTGAGATACGACCAGAGGTCGTCGGCGTCCAGGGAGACGCTGGCCAGGGGCTTAGGCGCAGGCTGCATGGCTCCGTCGGCTGGGTTTCCGGGCGGCTATCGCGAACAGGTCACCGTTTCTTTTGCGAGGACGATGCCGGGCCGGGCACCTCCCCCCGGACCGGAGCGAGCGGCTCTCCCGGTCATCGCGAGCGCCCCCGGGCGAAGCGAGGGGGCGCGAAGCAATCCCGCGCCCTGGCTTCCACTCCCGGAGCGGTGGGCGCGAAGCAATCCCGCAGCCGGGGCTCCGCCTCCCCCGGGTTGGGTGCCGGGGGCTCGGGGATTGCTTCGTCGGCGCCTCCTCGCAATGACTGGGGATCGCCGGCCGCCCGGCTCGGTCGCCTCATCCGGCCAGGCCTCACCGCCTCGCGTGAACGGGCGGGGCCGGGGCCACGGCCAGGGCGGGCTGCGCCAGCAGCTCGCAGAGCGCCCGGGCCTTCTCGTTGGCGAGCGCCACCGTCTCGTTCAGGTTCAGCGTGCCGTTGACGATCTGCGCCGAGTTCGCCACGAACACCGAACCCAGCGAGGTGGCGGTCGGCGGCAACGCCTCCGCCGAGTAGTTCAGGGTCGCCAGCGCCTGGACCTCGCGCGCGCGGGCTACCTGGAAGGCGACCACGTCGTCCCGGTGGAACCGCGGGTACATCCGTTCCAGGCCGGCCAGGAACCGCTCTCGAACTTCCGCATCGCTCCACTCCCACGAGGGGTCGGTCTGGGTGACGTAGCGGGGAAGATAGACCAGCGCGTGGCCCCCGAAGTGGGCGGGATCCACCAGGGCCGTCATCTCCACGACGCCGGTGAAGGGAATGCCGGGCACGGTGATGTTGGTGAGGTAGTACCCGGCGAGCGGCTTTCGGAGCAAGAGCGAGGGGCAGATGATGCCCTGGTACACCACTCGCCCGAGCCGCTCCCGCTCGGCCGGGGCGAGCTGGGGGCAGAGCTCGAGAATGCGGCCGCAGGGGGCCGTGAGGACCACTGCCTCGAACCGGAACCGGCTCCCACCCTCCAGCGTCACGGTGGCCCCGCCCGCCGCCGCCTCGACGGCGCGGGCTGCCTCTCCCAGGCGGAACCGCACGCCGAGCGCCGCCAGATGCTCGTGAAAGCGGCGCAGCACGGGAGCGTATCCTCCCTCCACATAGCCGAACATCTCGCGCTTGAGCCCGCTCCGCCGCGCGGCATAGAGCCGGACGATGTAGGCCCAGATGAATGCCGCGCTGGTCTGCCGGTAGTTGTCGCCGAGCTTGCTTCGGAGGAGGGGCAGCCACAGCCGCTCGAAGGTCCGCTGGCCAGAGAGCCGGCGCAACCAGTCGGCGACGGGGATCCGCTCCAAAGGCCTGGCGTCCCGGATCCGGGAGGCATGGAGGATCGTGGCGGCGAGCCGGGCCTTGTCCAGGAGGCGGAGCGGCGGAAATCGGAGGAAATCGAGCGCCGAGGAGATCGAGTGCAGCTTGCCGCCGGCGTATACCGCGGTCCGCGTGATCTTCCATCGGATGCGGTCGCCCAGGCCCAGCTCCTCGAGCAGGGCGCGGAGGTGCCGGTCCGAGAGCAGGATGACATGGTAAAACCGGTCCCAGGTGTATCCCCCGAGCTCCTGGGGAGAGGCCAGCCCGCCGGGTGCCGGGGCGCTCTCGATCAGCGTGACCCGGTGTCCGGCCTGCCGGAGCCGGAGGGCGAGGGTCAGGCCCAGGACCCCACCGCCCACGATGCCGATCTCAGACGCCGGTCCTGGCAACCGTGCGCTCCGAGGGGGCCGGTGCCTTGTCAGGCGCGCCGGCAGGGTGGCGGGGGAAAGGGCGCGTGAGCCGGAGCCAGGCGAGCCGGGCGAGCAGCCGGAGATGCCCCAGGACGGTGCGGGCGACCTTCATCTTGGACCGGCCCAGCACCCGCACCTCCAGCGTGGCGGGGTACTCCGCCACGGTCCGTCCCTCCAGCACCAGCTGGCCCGCGAGCTCCGGAATTCCGAGATACCCCGTGCTCCTGAGGGTGCGGCCCAGCATCGCCGAGCGGCGATACACCCGGAAGCAGGCGGTCCAGGTGTAGAGTCGGGCGCCGAGCACCAGCCGGTAAAGCGCCGAGGCGCCGCGCGACAAGAGCAGGCGCCAGGGGGGGACGTTGCGCACGGCCCCGCTGGGGTGGTAGGGCGAGGCCGTCACCAGGTCCACGCCCTCGTCCAGCAGCGGGATCATGCGCCCGAGCTCGTGGGGGTCGTAGGTGCAGTCGCAGTCGATCGAGCAGACGATCTCGGTCGGCGCACGCCGGATCCCCTCGAGGATCGCGCGAGCGACCCCGCCATTCAGCTCCTGCCGCACCAGGGTGCAGTCGGGACGGCCGCCGAAGAGGCGCTGGAGCGAGGCCCAGGTGCCGTCGCGGCTGGCATCGTCCACCAGCACCAGGTGCAGCCGGTAGCGGTCCGCCAGCGTCCGCTCGACGCTCTCCAGCGTGTTGGCGAGGTAGGGAAGGACGAGCTCTTCGTTGTAGCACGGCATCA
>JBBIMQ010000175.1:4893-5947 GCA_037444345.1 Gemmatimonadota bacterium
CCCGGGCCCCAGGACGGTCACCGGCCCCGGGGCGGGGCCGGCGGACGAGGGGGGGGCGGCGGGCAGGGGCGTTGCCACCGCCGCCGCCGGCACCGGCGAGGGGGCCGGTCCCCCCCCTGTGCTCAGCCCCAGATACTCGGCCACCGAGGTGAACCGGTAGCGCCCGAGATAGTAGCGCAGGAGGTCAGGCACCCGGTGGAGGTTTCGGTAATGCCTGACGTGCTGGAGCCACGAGGCCGCCGTGATCCTGGGCTGATCGGGATCCAGCTCCCAGGTGTGGAAATACATCACGAAGGGCGCCCGGTAGCTGCGATGCCAGCGCTCGACCGCGCGCCTCATGAGGCCGGGTGGGAACTGGCGGAACCAGTTGCCGCCCGCCACCGGGATCATGAACCCGAACAGGTCCATCGCCGAGATGGGGAACTCCCAGAGCGTCCGGTCGCCGAACTGGTGCAGGTGGGCGAACCGGCGCCACGGCTCCGCCGCAAAACGCCGCAAGATGGGTCCCACGCTGGAGTCGTATTCGTATCCCTCCACCGCCAGCACATCGAGGGCCCACAGGTCCTCGGGCCGGAACCACCGGTCCGCCACCCGGTACCCCAGGACCCGCTGGCCGCTCGCGCGCTGCAGGGCCTCCCGGGACCGGGCAAGATCGTCGCGGAATTCGGCCGGCGTCATCTGCCTGATGCTGCGGTGGTAGTACCCCTTGCTCGCGATCTCGTGGCCCCGCGCGGACACCAGGCGCACGACCTCGGGGAGCTGGTCGGCCACCCAGCCCACGGCGAAGAACGTGGCCCGCACCCCGAATTCGTCCAGCAGGTCGAGAGTGCGTTCGGTACTCTGGGCGATCCGCGTCTCGAAGCGATACCACTGCCCGCGCTGGATCAGCCGGTTGAACGCGCCGACCTGGTAGTAGTCCTCGAGGCCCACCGTGAGGATGTGGCGGTACTCCACGCGATCGTCGAGCGTCATCCGCTGTATGCCGAGGGAACCATCGCGCGAGGCGCAAGAGCAGGGCCACACCACCCCTCGCGGTGACCCGCCTCGCCTGGCC
>JBBIMQ010000176.1:0-5931 GCA_037444345.1 Gemmatimonadota bacterium
GCCGAGGTGGAGCACCTGCTCGACTGGCTCGCGGCGATGCCGCCCGAGAAACGGGCCCAGGTCCCCGGACTCAACCCGCTCCGCGCCGATATCATCCTGGCGGGCCTCGCGGTGACCGCCGAACTGATGGAACGGATCGAGGCCCGCGAGGTGACGATCAGCGCGTTCGGCCTGCGCGAGGGGCTGCTCCTCCAGATGGCCGGGGCCGAGCCGCAGCCGGCCGCGGCGGAACCGCTCCGCGCGGTCCGCGAGTTCGCCGAGCGCTGCCGGACCGACCGCGACCACGCCGAGCGCGTCAGGCACCTCGCACTCCAGCTGTTCGACCAGCTCGCAGACCTGCTCGAACCGGCCCCCGACGAGCGGGGCTTGCTGGAAGCCGCAGCCCTGCTCCACGACGTGGGCCAGCTGGTGAGCTACCGCAAGCATCACCGGCACAGCTACCAGCTGATCATGCACGCGGAGAGTCTCCCGTGGACGCGGCGCGAGCGGATGATCGTGGCCCTCGCCGCCCGGTACCACCGCGGCAAGGGCCCCCGCAAGAAGCACCGCGAGTTCGCCGCGCTCGACCCCGCCGATCAACGGCGCGTGCGCCGCCTGGCCGGGATCCTCCGGGTGGCCGAGGGGCTCGAGCGGGGCCACACGGGGATCGTCGCGTCGGTGGCCTGCGAGATCTGCCCCACCCGGCTCACCATCGTGGCCACCCCGCGCGAAGCCAGTGCCGACCTGTCCCTCGAATGCTGGGGCGCCACCCAGGCGGCGGCCGTACTCGCCCGGGTCCTCGACCGCGAGGTGGTCGTCGTTCCCCGACCGTCCGGCCGGACGGGCAGGGAGCGCCCCCCGACCCTCCACCGCGCCCCCTGAGGGGCCGACCACCGCCGGCCCGCCGGGAACTATTCCCGACTGAAGGCGTCCTTCATAGTAGAGCTGGCCAGCTCCTCCCCCCCGACCCCCGAGAGGAGGCTCGTATGAGAACCCCGTTGTATCGTGCCCTGGCGCTCGCGCTGGGACCGGTGGCCGTCTCTGGACCCACCGGCCTCGCCGCCCAGGGGGGAGCCCCGGCTCCCGGCCAGCACGCCATTGTCGCGCCGGCGGGCACCGAGAAGTGGGGGCCTGCGCCCCCGGTTCTGCCACCCGGGGCGAGGCTGGCGGTGCTGGAGGGCGATCCCACGCAGGCTGGACCCTTCACCATGCGGCTGCTCGTGCCGGCGGGCTACCGGATCCCCCCGCACTTCCACCCCGTGACCGAACACGTCACGGTCGTGCGCGGCACTTTCCAGGTGGGCATGGGCGACCGGTTCGATCCCGCGAAGCTCAGCGACCTTCCGGCCGGAAGCTTCGCGGCGTTGTCGCCCGGGACCCGGCACTTCGCCCAGGCCAAAGTGGAGACCGTCATCCAGCTCCACGGCGTGGGGCCGTGGGGGCTCACCTACGTGAACCCCGCCGACGACCCGCGAACGGCCCGGCCGTGACCCGTCCCATCGCCGATCCGGTACCCGGCCAGCCCGTCGAGGCGGGGTGGTTCGAGTCGCAGGTGGTCGCGCTGCTGCCCTCGCTCTATGCCACGGCCCGGCGCCTCACGCGAAACGAGACCGATGCCGAGGATCTGGTCGCCGACGCGGTGGCGCGAGCCTGGGTGGGGCGAGAACAGCTCCGCGACCGAACCGCCTTCCGCGGGTGGCTCTTCCGGATTCTCACCAACCGGTTCCTCACGGAGCACCGGCAACACGAGGCCGGAGCGCGCCTGGAACCCTTGCCGGAGGACGAGCCGCCGGGCGAGGACCACGGCTTCTCCCTCTTCGAGCGGCTGCACCAGCCGTTTCTCCTGTGGTGGGGCAACCCCGAACAGGAGTTCCTGGACCGACTGCTCCGGGAGGATCTGGAGCGCGCCCTGGACTCGCTGCCCGAGCCGTTCCGCCTGGTCGTGGTGCTGGTCGAGCTCCAGGGTTTGTCCTACCAGGAGGCGGCGGAGCTGCTGGACCTGCCGGTGGGAACCGTCCGGTCGCGCCTCGCCCGGGGCAGGAGCCGGCTCCAGCAGGCGCTCTGGGAATACGCCCGGAACCCGTCCCCCCCAGCCCGGGCAGGCGAACCAGTGGAGCAACCATGATCAGCCCTGACACCATCGGCTGCGAAGAGGCGCTCCGCCACCTGGCCGAGTACCTCGACGGCGAGCTCGCCGCGGAGCGGCATGGCGAGGTCGAAGCCCATCTCCACCGATGCCTGAGCTGCTACTCCCGGGCCGAGTTCGAGCGCCGGCTCAAGGCCCGGCTCGCGGCGCTGGGGAACGCGAGGCCCGGGCCCGAACTCGAACGGAGGGTGCGCGCATTGCTCGCGCAGCTTCCCGAAAGGTGAGTCGTCATGGTCGCCATTCTTTCTGATCAGCGCGAAGTGATTCTCGGCGCCGTGCAGGCGATGTACACCGCCGTGGCCACGCGGCCGGCAAGCGGCTTCCACTTCCCGGTGGGGCGCCCGGCCTGCGAGCTGGTGGGGTATCCGGCCGCCGAGCTCGATCCCCTTCCCCCCGCCGCGGTGGAGTCGTTCGCGGGGGTCGGGTACCCGTTCCAGGCGAAGATCATCCGATCCGGAGACCGGGTGCTGGACGTCGGATCCGGCTCCGGGACCGACACCCTCATCGCGAGCCGGCTGGTGGGACCCGGCGGGCGGGTGCTGGCCCTGGACTTGACAGCCGCCATGCGAGACAAGCTCCTGGCCAGTATCGAGCGGCTCGGGGTGCAGAATGTCACCGTGATCGCAGGCAACGCGGAGGCCATCCCGCTCCCGGACGCCTCGGTGGACGTGGTGACGACGAACGGGGTGCTCAACCTGGTCCCGGACAAAGAGCGCGCGGTGCGCGAGATCGCCCGCGTGCTCCGCCCCGGCGGGCGGCTCCAGCTCGCCGACATCGTGCTGGGCCAGGAGCCTTCGGCGGCGTGCCGGGCCAAGCCCGAGCTCTGGGCCGAGTGCATCGTGGGCGCCGTCACCAGGGAACGCTACCTCGGCCTTCTCGAGGGAGCCGGGTTGAGGCGCATCGAAGTGCTGGCGGTGCTCGATTACTTCGCCGCGAGCCCGAGCGAGGAGACTCGCAAGGTGGCGGCGTCGCTCGGCGCGCAGGCGCTGGTGCTCCGCGCCGAGCGGGTCGGGAACGGAACCTAGGATGCCGCCTCGGCGGCCACCCGCGCCAGGAGATCGCGGAGCAGGGGCGCCTCGCGGCTCACCAGGGAACCCCATCCGGCCGCCGCCGAGGTGCCGATCCGATCGGCCCCGGCCGCGAGGAGGCGGAGCGCCTGCTCCGGCGTCCGGATTCCCCCCGACGCCTTGACGCCGAGCCGCTCGCCCACCGCTCGCCGCATGCGGGCCACCGCTTCCACCGTGGCACCGCCCGCCGGATGAAACCCGGTGGAGGTCTTGACGAAGTCCGCCTCGGCGTCGAGCGCCGCCTGGCAGCCCCGCTCGATCTCCTCCGGGCTGAGCGCGGCGGTCTCCAGGATGACCTTGACCACACGGCCGCGCGCCGCTTCCACCACCGCGGCGATCTCGTCGGTCACGGCCTCCCACTCCCCCGCCAGGGCCTGGCCCAGGGCGATCATCATGTCAATCTCGGCGGCGCCATCGGCCACGGCGAGCCGGGTCTCGGCCGCCTTCGCCACCAGGCCGTTCGCCCCCAGCGGGAAGCCAGCCACCCCCACAACCAGAACTGGACTGCCCCGCACCAGGTCCGCGGCGAGCCCGATCCCCGGCCCGGTGACGCCACCCCCCTAGGACCCGCGCGCCCGGGCCTCGTCGCAGAGGCGGCGGATATCCGCCTCCGTGGCCTCCGGCCGCAGCAGAGTGTGCTCGATCAGTGGCGCCAGCCCGTGCCGCTCCGCGAACGGCGCGAGCCAGGAACTCAGACCCACTGCGCCTCCCGCCGGTGCGCGCTGAGGAGGCCCGGGTTGACGAAGAGGTGAATCAACATGAGGCCGGCCAGAAACCCGCCCACATGCGCCCAGAAGGCCACACCCCCACCACCGGGGTCCGCGACCGCTCCCGACAGGACCTGGAGCAGGAACCAGTACCCCAGCATGACGACCGCGGGCACCTCGATCAACCGGGCGAAGAAGCCGAGAAACAAGAACGTGGTGATTCGGGCCCCGGGAAAGAGCAGCACGTAGGCTCCCATCACCCCACCGATCGCTCCGCTCGCTCCCACCATGGGGACCGCCGACGACGGGTTGCTCAGAATCTGGGCCGCAGCCGCAGCGAAGCCGCAGAGCACATAGAAGACCAGAAACCGCATCCGCCCGGTGACGTCTTCGACGTTGTTCCCGAAGACCCACAGGAACCACATGTTGCCGATCAGATGCAGCCAGCTTCCGTGCATGAACATGCTGCTCAACGGCGCCAGCCAGTCCGGCTGGCCCAGCTGGCAACTGACCCGAGGGCCAAGCTGGACGATGGCTCCCGGCGGCAGCCGGCCCAGCAACTCCCCCGGAATGAGCCCGAGCTCGCAGACCGCGCGGGACAGCCACGGCTCGGTGCCCATGCCCTCGACCAGCACCCAGACCAGGACGTTGGCGGCGATGACCCCGATCGTCGAGATCGGCAGGCGGAGTGTGGGGTTGTGATCCTTGAGGGGGAACATTGGGCCAAAATATACGGCCTTGGGACCCTGCCCACGGGCGGAGGCAGAGGGAAGGCAGCGGCGAAGGCCGCCAACCGTGCCACCTGCTCCTGGGACCTGCCATTCTCCGGCCATAATGGCAGGAAAAGCAGGTACGGCGGTTGCTTGGACGGGGGCTAACAACCAGCGCGAGCGGGGCGGGCGGGGTAGACGCCCGTCCAGGAATCCCTTTTACGGATGAGGCAAGACGACCATGGCCTCCAGCAAGATCATCGGAATTGCCCTCGGCACCACAAACTCAGTCGTGGCAGTGATGGAGGGGGGCGACCCCGTTGTCATCCCCAACGCCGAAGGGGGCCGGACGACGCCGTCGGTGGTGGCCTTTACCAAGGATGGCGAGCGGCTGGTCGGGCAGGTGGCGAAGCGGCAGGCGGTCACCAACCCCAAGCAGACCGTCTTTTCCATCAAGCGGTTCATGGGGCGGCGGATGGACGAGGTGCGGGAGGAGATCCGCCGGGTCCCCTACAAGGTCGTCGCCGGGCCGAACGGGCTCGCGGCGGTGGAGATCGCGGGCAAGGTGTACACCCCGCCCGAAATCTCCGCGATGATTCTCCAGAAGATGAAGCAGACCGCCGAGGACTACCTGGGGTACAAGGTGGAGAAGGCGGTCATCACGGTCCCGGCCTATTTCAACGATGCGCAGCGCCAGGCCACCAAGGATGCCGGCAAGATCGCGGGGCTCGAGGTGGTGCGGATCATCAACGAGCCCACGGCATCCGCGCTGGCCTATGGCCTGGACAAGAAGAAGGAGCAGAAGGTCGCGGTCTTCGACCTGGGTGGCGGCACCTACGACATTTCGGTGCTGGAGCTGGCGGAGGGTGTCTTCGAGGTGAAGAGCACCAACGGTGACACCCATCTGGGCGGCGACGATTTCGACCAGCGGGTGATTGACTGGCTGGTGTCGGAGTTCAAGCGCGACCAGGGCATTGACCTCTCCAAGGACCCGATGGCGCTCCAGCGCCTGAAGGAGGCGGCGGAGAAGGCCAAGTGCGAGCTGTCCACGACGCTGCAGACCGACATCAATTTGCCGTTCATCACCGCGGACCAGTCGGGGCCCAAGCACCTGAACTACACGCTCACGCGGGCCAAGCTGGAGCAACTGGTGGACGACCTGATCCAGCGCACCATCCCGCCGATGGAGCAGGCGCTCAAGGACGCCGGCCTGTCGCCCCGGGACATTGACGAGGTGATCCTGGTCGGCGGCTCCACCCGGATGCCGAAGATCCAGCAGCTGGTGCGGGAATTCTTCGGCAAGGAGCCGAACCGCTCGGTGA
>JBBIMQ010000177.1:0-5917 GCA_037444345.1 Gemmatimonadota bacterium
GAGACCGCTTGCGTGCCGCGGCTGCCAGGGCGGCGGCGAGGCGCCCGAGGCGGGCTGTGTGCCCGCGACCCGGGGCTCCCAGTTGCCTCCCCGTGGGCCCGCGCTATGGTAGAGGTCATGCGCCAGGGACTCACCGCAGCAGCGATCGCCGGTCTCGTGGCGTGCGGTGGTTCCCCTCCCGCGCCGGACGAGCCTGCCATCCCGGAACCGCGCGTGCCTCTCACGGGTGTCGTGCTGGACTCGCTGGCCGGACTCCCGGTGGCCGGTGCCCGCGTCCTCGGAACGGATTCCGTGGTCGTGACCGATGCGGGCGGGAGCTTCCGCCTGCTGGTCCCCACCCGCCCGCTGGTGATCCTGGTCATGGCCTCGGGCTACGGAAGCCACGCGCTGCCGGTCTCGCTCCAGGGGCCGGCGCACCGGACCGTGCGGCTCCGGCGGCTCGCCCCGGCGGTGCTCGGATGCGCGATCGTCTCGGATACGGTTTACGCGACCGTGGTGGACCTTCAAGGGCGGAAGACGGTCAACCGCCGGGAGGGTTCCGTGGCGGTCATCAGCAGCGGGGGTCAGGCGGTGGTCCTCACCGGGCTGGCCTGGTACTGGCGGCCGCTGGACAGTCTGACTCTGGCGGTGGTCATTCCCCCGCCGGCGGGAGCGGTCGCCGCCGCGGTGCTCACGGTGAGCGATGTCGAGGGATTTCGCGGGACGGCCCAGTGCTTCCCGGCGGGTCCGTCCCCGGACTGACCGGCCGGGTTCGCGGAGGGGGGAGCGGCTCCGGACTCTTCCGCTCCCCGGCCGACCCCTCGAGGTCCCGTCCTCTCTCCCGAGCGGCGTGGGTGAGATTCGAACTCACGGAACCCTTGCGGGTTCGGCGGTTTTCAAGACCGCTGCATTAGACCGCTCTGCCACCACGCCAGGTCGGCCCGAGGGCCGGACTGGACGATAGCGGGCCCTCGCGGGATCAACAAGCCGGCGAGCGCCTCAGTGCAGCTCCACCTGACGCGACACGGCCTGGGCGATCGAGTCGGCGCGGGCGGCGAAGGCCGTATCGCCGGCGGCCAGGAAGGTCCGCGCCGCGGCGCCGTAGATCACGCTGTACAGATTGAGAATCGAGGCCGACGGCTTGTCCACCCACCCTCGGGGGCGGGGGCGGGCGATGCTCTCCCAGTGGTAGACCTCCTCGAGCAGGCGCCGGGTCTGCTCCAGGTTCATGTAGCCCAGCCCGCGGCTCAGGACGATCGAGTTCCCTTCCTTCACCTTGCGCGGTTCCAGACGCCGCACCAGGCCTTCGGTGACCAGGTACTCGGTCAGATTCAGCGTCTCGTCGGGGTAGTTGGCGGCGCTCCAGGCGAAGTAGATCGGGCGCTTGCCCAGGTTGTCGCGGATGAGAAAGACCGTCGCCAGGTCGCTCAGGAAGAGCACGTCCTGTCCGAAGCTGATGGTCAGACTGTCGAAGCGGACGCCCTGGTCCCTGGACACCGACATTGCTTCGGGGAGGCTGTCAATTTCCCGCTCGGTGAGACTCAGCACCGGCGTGGCGGGCTTGGGCCAGGTGCCTTCCCGCCAGATCGCGGCCGCGCGGGCCGGGTCGAAGTCGGGCGTGGGCCGGCGCCGGAGCTGCTTGAGGTGCCAGGTGGTGTTCATGAGCGAGAGGTTGGCCAGCGTGACATCCGGCCGGATCCGCTCCACCTCTTGGGCGTACCAGAGCGGGAAGGTGTCGTTGTCGCCGGCCGTGATGAGGATCGAGTAGGGCGGGACGGATTCGAGCAAGTCGCTGGCGAAGTCGCGGGCCGCGGTCTCGTGGGAGCGCGGGGCGGTGAGCCGGTTCCCGAGCAGGGGGATAACGGCCAGCGCCAGCGCGGGCGTGGCCAGAGCCCAGCGCCGCGGCTCGGCGAGACCGCGTACCGTCTCGGCGATCGCGCGCAGCATGGCCCCGAAGCCGACCGCGATCCAGAGCCCGAAGGCGGCGAAGGAGACCACGAAGAAATAGTCGCGCTCGCGCACCTCGCGGGCGACGGGGCCCTTGGCGGGGTTCACCGGATACGACCACCCGTACTTGAAGTTCAGGTAGAACACCAGGGCGAAGGTGAGCGTGAACATCAGGGTGGCCGAGGCCCAGAAGGCGCGCCGGTCCCGGCGCCAGAGCGCGAGCGCGCCCCAGAGGCCGAGCAGGGCGAAGAGCGCCGCGGTGGCCCGCATGCCGACTTCGCCCCAGTCCCGGGCGAACTGCCAGCGAAAGTACTGGGCGTAGTTGCCGAGCTGCGAGAGGAAGTCGGCCTGTCGCACCTCGAAGACCGAGGGCTTGGCGTACTGCTTCCGGTTGAGCACGTCCAGCAGCGCCTGCCAGGTAGTGGGTTCCCCCTCGTTGATGGGCGGGAACTGGGCGGCGCGGATCGGGAGGAAGACATAGTTGAGCGTTACCCCGATCACCACGGCGAGGACACCGAGATAGAGCAGGGGCCGGCGAAACTCGCTCGGGTCGCGGAACCAGGTGTAGCCGACGAGCCCGGCGAGGAGGAGGAGCAGGGCCGCCCGCGCCCCGTCCGGGCCCGAAACCAGCACGGTCCACTGGCCGGAGACGGCGAGCGCGAGCGCCAGGGCCAGCCACAGGACCCACGGTCGGAGCACCATGGCCGGGTCGGTGAGCAGGACGTACATGCCCACCGCCGGGGCGGCCAGGACACCCATCATGTGGTTGGTGGAGCTCAGCGCGATGATGTAGGCGATGAGCACGAGCCAGCGGTCCCGGTGGGACCCTGGCTCGTCGTCGGCCCAGTGGACCCCCAGCCAGAGGACCAGCGCGGTGGAGAGGATCGAGACCGTGTACACCTTCTCGTTCACGGTGGACTGGTTCCACACCGTCCACATCGTCGCGGCCACCAGGACCCCGGCGAAGGCCGCGAGGAGCCGGCACCAGCGGACCGGCACCACCTCCCGCATCCAGCGGTCGGCCACCAGGAACCAGAGCCCGGCCGAGGCGGCGCTGGTGACGGCGGCGAAGAGATTGATCCGGACCGCGTACTGCGGGCTGAGCGGCAGGGTGCCCCAGACGTGGGCCAGGATGGTAAAGAGCGGGTTGCCGGGCGGATGGGGAATCCCCAGCACGTAGGCGGCGGCGATGTACTCCGAGGTGTCCCAGAACGCCGTGGTGGGCGCGAGGGTGAGCAGGTAGATCACCAGGACCGCGAGCGCCGCCAGGGTGGCGGCAAGATACGGGGGAGGCTCGCGACTGCCGGAGTTGGGGAGAGTCATGGTCCTCTGGGCCAGGGTCAGGGAAGGGCGGGGGGGAAAGACCGGGCAAGAGCGCAGAACGCCTCGGCCTGCCGCTCGAGCCTTCCCTCCGCCGCGCCTTCGATCGGTTCAGGTCAGTGCCGAAACTGTCGCTTGCCGGTGACCACCATGGCGATCCCGTACCGATCCGCCGCCGCGATGACCTCGGCATCGCGCACCGACCCGCCCGGCTGAATGATGGCGGTGACACCGGCCGCGGCGGCCTGGTCCACGCTGTCGGGAAAGGGAAAGAAGGCATCCGAGGCCATGACCGCGCCCCGGGGGTCGTGGCCGGCCTGGCGGGCCTTGTGCACCGCGAGAAAGGCGCTGTCCACCCGGCTCATCTGCCCCGCGCCGATCCCGATAGTCATCTCGTTCCGCGCGAGGAGGACGGCGTTGGATTTGACCGCGGCCACGGCGGCCCAGGCGAAGCGGAGGTCCGCCCACTCGAGGTCGGTCGGGTGCCGCTGGGTGACGACTTTCCAGTCCGCGTCGGAGGGATCGAAGGTGAACCGATCCTGCACCAGAACCCCGCCCCGGACCCGCTTGAAGTCGTAGCCGCCGGAGCCCCGCATCACGGGGAGCTCGACCGCACGGAGCTGCTTGCGGGCGGCGAGCACCGCCAGCGCCTCGTCGTGAAAGGACGGGGCGACCACGACCTCGAGGAAGGTCTCGGTCAACTGCTGCGCGGTGGCGCGGTCCACCACGGTGTTGAACGCGACCACGCCGCCGAAGGCCGAGACCGGGTCGCAGGCGAGGGCCCGGCGATACGCTTCCGCAGCCGTGGGCGCGATGGCGACCCCGCACGGGGTGGTGTGCTTGACAATCGCGCAGGCGGGGACGTTGGTCCATAGCGACGCCGTCCACATCGCGGCGTCGAGATCGAGAAGGTTGTTGAAGGACAGCTCCTTCCCCTGCCGCTGCTTGAGATCCCGCAGGCCGCGGGGCTCCTCGTCCACGTACAGCGCCGCCCGCTGGCCGGGATTCTCGCCGTAGCGAAGGGACATCAGCCGCTCGAACGACCAGCCGAGCCGGTAGGGCAGCCCTTCCTCGTGGGGGGTGAGGTAGCGCGCGATGGCGCCGTCGTAGTCGGCGGTGTGGCTGAAGACCTTGGCGGCGAGCGCCTGGCGCTCGCTCGCGGGCACGCCGCCGCTCCGGAGCAGGTCGAGGACCCGCCCGTAGTCCGTCGGATCCACCACCACGATCACCGACTCGTGGTTCTTGGCCGCCGAGCGGAGCATCGCGGGCCCGCCGATGTCAATGTTCTCGATCGCGTCCTCGAAGCTCACCTCCGGCTTGGCCACCGTTTCCCGGAAGGGGTAGAGATTCACCGCCAGGAGATCGATCGGGACGATGTGCCGGCTCGCGAGCGCCGCCATGTGCTCGGGCACCCCGCGGCGGGCGAGCAGGGCGGCGTGAATGACCGGGTGCAGCGTCTTCACCCGGCCGTCGAGGATCTCGGGGAACCCGGTCACCTGCTCGACCGGCGTCACCGGCACCCCGGCCGCCTTGAGCGTGGCGGCGGTGCCGCCGGTGGAGATCAGGTCCCAGCCCAGGTCCACCAGGCCCTGCGCGAAGGGAACGATGCCGCGCTTGTCGCTTACGGAGATCAGCGCGCGGGGCACGATGGCTTCCTCACGACGAGAGCTCCACCGGTCGAGGGAGGGGAACTGGCCGGCCGGCGCGGGCGGCCGCGAGCACCACGGCTGGCAGCAGCCGGTGCTCCAGCTCGAGCACCCGCGCGGCGAGCGTCTCGGGTGTGTCGCCCGGTTGCACCGGCACCCGCGCCTGGGCCAGGATCGCGCCCCGGTCGTATTCCTCGGTCACCAGGTGCACGGTGGCCCCGGACTCCGCCGCACCGCTTCGGAGCACCGCCTCGTGCACCCGGCGGCCGTACATCCCCGGCCCGCCGAAATCGGGAAGCAGGGCGGGGTGAATGTTGATGATCCGATCGCGATAGGCGCCGATCACGGGGGCGGGTACCAGCTTGAGGTACCCCGCCAGCACCACCAGGTCCACCCGGTGCTCGGCCAGCCGCCGCAGCCACTCCGACGGGTCGCGGTAATCCGAGAACGTCTCGGCGGGTATGCCCGCGGTGCGCGCAACCTCGAGCGCGGGCGCATCCGCCCGATCGCTGAGGACCACGACCACCTCCGCCTCGCCGCCCGACCGCCGGAGGGCTTCGACCAGCGCTTTCAGGTTGCTGCCCCGGCCGGAGACGCAGACGGCGAGCCGCATCGGCATGGCGCAAGAACATAAGGGGCCACCCCTGCCCGGAGTAGGGGGCCGGACGGGAACCGGGCGGAGCGGGGAGGCGTCCGGTGCCGGCCGGTGGGCAGTTCAACAGCAACGAGGACGTGGTCTGGCCCACCGGCCGGGCGCCCAGCGGGAACTACGTGGTGAAGCTCCACCACTGGAGCCGGTGCAACGTGGCGCAGAACACCGACTGGGTGGTGACCGTGCAGGTCCGAGGGCAGTCGCCGCAGATCTTTACTGGGAGCTTCGCCGCTTCGGACACCACCAGCTGGCGGGACATCACGGCGTTCAGCTACAAGGCATCGGTTCAGACCTTGCCGCCGCGTCGTCGGCAGCGGTCGCTTCCCGGGGGCGACGGCCGGGGAAGCGCGAGGCGGCGCTGGGAGCAGGGCCG
>JBBIMQ010000178.1:0-395 GCA_037444345.1 Gemmatimonadota bacterium
GGCAATGGCCATCCCAGGGTGGGGATCACCCGATCGAGCGGGCGCCGGACCTTCCACACTTCCTTGACGCCGAGCGCGTAGATCTGGGGATTCGCTGCCTCGACGCCCTGCCACTGCCGCCAGGCCTGCGCGAGCAGGCCCCGGGTGCCCTCGCTCAGGACCGTGATCTTGGCCACCACGTCGGTGGGCGGCTGGTAGCTCGGGGTGGGCGCGCCCTCGCGGTCCAGGCCTGACGGAGCCGTGCGGATCCCGCGAACGGCGTTTCCCTCGGTGAGGAGCGCGGCTGCCGGGAAACCGGCGAAGAGGTTCACCCCGAGGGCCTCGGCCTCCCCTCCCATCCAGCGCACGATCTCGGAGAGACTGCGCTGCAGCGCCGCGACGTCGAGCGGCCCGGT
>JBBIMQ010000178.1:406-5915 GCA_037444345.1 Gemmatimonadota bacterium
GGCGGAGTCGGGATCCGGAAGGCGTGCCTGGCGGTGAGGTAATAGACCGCTTCCGCCTTCACCGCCTGCCGGAAGGGGAAATCCTGTTCCGCGAGATCGGGGAAGAGTTCCCTGAGCGCCCGCGGGTTGACCACCGCGCCGGAGAGGGTGTGTTCGCCCAAGTGGCCGGCCTTCTCGAGCACTCCGATCTGGAGGTCGGGCCGGCCCCCCGCCTTCGCCAGCCGTGCCAGCTCGATGGCGCCTGCCAGCCCTGCAGGCCCCGCGCCCACAAACAGCACGTCCATCTCCAGGGCCTCCGGGCCCGCCCCATGGCGCAGGATCAGGCGGTCGAGGGGAAGCTCCCGCTGATGTCGGGCGGGTAGAATTGGCGACACGCTGTGCTCCGGAATAATCTGGAGTGGCGGAATATAGCGCAGCACCTCCCCGCCGTCCCCGGCGGCAGCCCGGCGTGCGTTGCGGGAAAGATCGTCTCGGCTGCCGCTCCGCCGGCGTTCGCCCGTTTGCGCCGCGGCGTCAAGCGCTTAGGGCCAGACGCCTGGCGCCCCCAGCATCGCGGTGCCAGCGAGGGGCGGAGGCTCGAGAGGGGCCCGCTCGTGTGGCGGTGGTGAGTGCAGTCTGATCGCGAGGCTTGACGCATGCCGGAACCGCGAATGCCGGACCAGCGTGTCCCTGCTGCCCGACCCCGGGTGGATCTCCGGCAGGTGGCCCGGGATCCGTGGGTCTGGGGTCAGGTGATCCTGATCGCCGGGATCGGAATCGGTGTTCCCCTGTTGGTGGGAACTCGGCCGGGACCACAGCGGGTCGCCGGCCTGGCTCTGCTCCTGGCCGGCGCCATGGCGATCGGAGCCGGGCTCCGCTCCCTGGGCCGGAGTCTCACGCCCAGCGTGGTCCCGGTCGAGGGCGGGGAGCTGGTGGAGCGGGGCGCCTACGGGCTGGTCCGGCATCCGATCTATGCCGGCCTCATCCTGGTGCTGGCTGGGTGGGGTCTGCTGATGGGGACCTGGTGGAGCGGTGCCGTGGCGGCCCTGGCGGCGTTCGCGTGGTTCGACCGCAAGGCAACGGCCGAAGAGCGGCTGCTCGTCCAGCGCTATCCCGGCTATGCCGAGTATCGTCGGCGGGTACCCAAGCTCGTCCCCCGGCTGTAACCTTCTGGGCCCGTTTCCCGCTGTTGCCGATGCATTCGCCGCCGATCCCTGGGTTCCGGCCGGTGCCGTTCACCGGCGTGATCTACGTCATGGCGGAGGCCGCCAGACACGGCTATCGCCCCGGCCACCCCGACTGGTGCAACCTGGGCCAGGGCCAGCCCGAGACCGGCCCCCTGCCCGGCGCGCCGCCGCGGGTGGGCGGCCTGGCGATCGACCCCGAGGATCAGGACTACGCCCCGGTGCCAGGGATCGGCGAGCTCCGCGCCGCGGTCGCCGAGCTGTACAACCGGCTGTATCGCCGCGGCATGAAGTCGCAGTACACCGAGCGCAACGTTTGCATCTCGGGGGGCGGGCGGATGGGCCTCACCCGCGTGGTGGCGGCGCTGGGGCAGATCAACCTGGGTCACTTTCTGCCTGACTACACGGCCTACGAGGAGCTGCTCGACATCTTCAAGCTCTTCACCTCGATCCCCATCCTGCTGGACGGAAGCCGGGAGTACGAGTTCTCCCAGGCCGATCTCCGCCGCGAGATCACGGGGCGCGGGCTCTCGGCGTTGCTGCTCTCGAACCCCTGCAACCCGACCGGGAAAGTGATTCAGGGCGCGGAACTGGAAGGCTGGGTGCGGCTGGCGAGGGAGCTGCAGTGCTCGCTGGTGCTGGACGAGTTCTATTCGCACTACGTGTGGCGCGACGGCGGAACCGCGAGTCCACCGGACGATGGTGCCGACCCGCCGCTGGTGTCAGCCGCGCGCTACGTCGAGGACGTGGATCGCGATCCCGTGATCATCCTGGACGGCCTCACCAAGAACTGGCGCTACCCTGGCTGGCGCTGCACCTGGATCCTGGGCCCTCGCTCCGTCATCGAGGCCGTATCGAGCACCGGCTCCTTTCTCGACGGTGGCGGCAGCCGCCCGCTCCAGCGTTCGGCGCTGCCCCTTCTCGCCCCGGAGGTCGCCCTGGCCGAAACCCGGGCCATTCGCCAGGCGTTCCTCCCCAAGCGGGCGCTGCTCATCGAAGGACTCCGGCGCGCCGGGATCCGGCTCGATCTCGAACCCCAGGGGACCTTCTATTGCTGGGGCGACCTCTCCGGCCTTCCCACCGGCCTCAATGACGGGATGTCGTTCTTCAAGGCCGCGCTCAAGGAACGGTTGATCTGCGTGCCGGGGGAGTTCTTCGACATCAACCCCGGCAAGCGCCGCAGCGGCCGCCCGTCCCGGTTCCGGCAGTATGCGCGCTTTTCCTTCGGGCCCGAGCAGTCGATGGTGGTCGAGGGGGTGGAGCGGATCCGGCGAATCGTGGAGAGCGCGGGATTGACGGACTGAGGCCGCGGCAGGCGGAACGCCCTCGCCCGGTCCTCCGATCCGCCAATCCCTCGCGCCATCGGCGCGCTACACTTCCGCCCCCAACCCCTTGACCTTTTCCCTGAGCAGGTCTGCAAGCCGCGGGTCGGCGCCGATCATGGTGTCCACGTGGCGGCCGTCCCGGAAGAGCAGAATGGCGGGAATGGAGCGGATGCCGAACCGCATGGCCGTGGCGGGGTTCTGATCCACGTCCAGCTTGGCCACCTTGACCCGCCCCTGCCACTCGCCAGCGAGCCGATCCCCCACCGGCCCTACTGCCAGGCAGGGCCCACACCACGCGGCCCAGCAATCCACCACAGCGACACCGTGGTGGCGCTCGATCTCCGATTCGAAGCTTGCGTCGGTCACATGCACGGTTGCGGTCTGATGCTCGAGCACGAGAATCTCCTCTTGTTGCCTGGGGCGGATGAACCGCCCTCTATCCAACTGATCCCTGGCCCACTCTGGGCGAAACAGCCGGCAGCCCTCCGATCGCCGCCCTTCGCCCGATCCGGAGCCGCCTCCCCCAGCGACTGGCCACCCGGACGTGTCCCGGGCTCGGCAGGCCTCCATCGGTAAATAGAAAACGGTCTATAAAAGTTCCCACAACAAGGCCCGCCGCTCGGCGGGCATGCAGCGCAGCCTCAGCGTCGCTGCCGGGCCTCCCCACCTCCCACCCGACTCCTGATCTCGTCCAGATAGCGGTCGAGCGTCCCTTGCCGGACCCGGTAGTACCGGCACTGCCCTTCCTGTCGCACCTCCACCAGCCCGGCGATCAGGAGTTCCTTCAGGTGGTGGGAGACCGTCGCCTGGGCGATCGGGAAGCGCTCCACCAGCGCCTTGCAGGAGAGTTCCCCCGCAGCGGAGATCGCCTCCAGGATCTCGAACCGGCGCGCATCGGCCAGGGCCTTGGCGATCCGTTCCAGTTCGCCGGGGCTCAACCGGTCACGCACTGAGGTGCTCGGCACCCTATATCGATAATCATCGATATGACGCCCGTCAACCCTCTCCTCGCAGCCGGCGGATCTCCTGGGTGAGCCGCGGCACCACCTCGAAGAGGTCACCCACGATGCCGTAGTCGGCCACCTTGAAGATGGGGGCATCCTTGTCGCGGTTGATGGCCACGATGGTCTTGGCGGTGCGCATGCCGGCCAGGTGTTGAATGGCTCCCGAGATCCCGATCGCGAAGTAGAGGCTCGGGCTCACGGTCTTCCCCGTCTGACCGACCTGCGCGCCGTGATCCCGCCAGCCCGCGTCCACCACCGCCCGGCTGGCGCCCACGGCGGCGTTCCCCAGGGCGTCGGCCAGCTCCTCGAGCAGCTTGAAGTTGGCCGGGTCCTTGAGCCCTCGTCCTCCGGACACCACGATGGGTGCTTCGGCCACGTCGAGGCGAGCTTCGGCCGGAGCCTTGATCTCGCGAACCTTCACCTTCGCGGTGAAGGCCGGCACTGCCAGCTCGACCAGATCTCCGGGCCGCGGCTGTTCGACCGGCTGCAGCGTGTTGGGCCGGATCGAGATGATGGCCGGTTTCCCATCCAGCCGGGCCCGTTGCAGAGCCTTGCCAGCATAGACCGGCCGGGTGACCACGAAGCTCTGGTCGGGTCCGGGGGCGATCTCCGTCACGTCGGTGGCGAGCCCGGTGCCGGTCCGGGCGGCCACGCGCGGCGCGAGATCGCGGCCAGTTGCCGTCGCGGCGAGGAGAATGACCCGGTAGTCGCCCGCGACGCTGGCGATGGTGGCGGCGTAGCCGTCGGGGTTGTAGAGACCGAATTCCGCATGCCGGGCGGCGAGCACCCGATCGGCCCCGTACTCGCCGAGCCGTTCGACCCCGCTCACCGGTCCGCCGCCCAGGACCAGTACGTCCAGCGTTGCCTCGACCCGATCCGCGAGCCGCCGGCCCGCGGTGACGACCTCGAAGGAGACCTTCCGGAGAGTACCGTCGCGCTGCTCGGTGACTGCCAGGATACGGCTCATCGGATTCATCGGGCTCGAGTTTCGGGTCGCCCGGGCCGGCCTCGGCCTGCCGAGCCGCGGGCGTCCGGGTTCTCTCGTAGGGCTCTCTCAGATCACCTTGGCTTCCTCGCGGAGGAGCCGCACCAGTTCCGGCACGGCGTCGGCTCCCTCGCCCACGATCTTGCCAGGCTTCCGCTCCGGCGGGAGCTCGATGGCCACCGTGGCGATGGTCCCCGGGCCGAGGGTCACCGGCTTCACCTCGAGCGGCTTCTTCTTGGCCGCCATGATGCCCTTGAGAGAGGGGAGGCGCGGATGGTTGAGGCCCTTGTCGCAGGTGAACGCGGCTGGCAGGGAGCAGGTGATCACCTCGATGCCACCCTCGATCTCGCGCTCCGCCTCGGCCTGCCCCCCGCTGATGTTGAGCCGGGAGATGGCGCTGATGCAGGGGAGACCGAGAAGTTCGGCCGTCATCACCCCGACCTGGTGGTTGTAGTCGTCCACGGCCAGCTTGCCGAACAGGATGACGTCGTAGCCCCCGTCCCTGAGCTCGGCCGCCAGCGCCTTGGCGATTTCGAACCCGTCGGCCGACCCCGGGGCTTGCAGCAGGACCCCGCGATCCACCCCCATCGCCAGTGCGGCCCGCACGGTTTCCTGGGCCGCCTCGGGGCCCAGGCAGTAGACCACGGTCTCGCCCCCGCCGGCTGCCTCTTTCAGCTTCAGCGCTTCTTCGAGCGCGTACTCGTCGTATGGGTTGGGAACGAACTTGACTCCGGCCTCGTCAATTGCCTTTCCGTCGGGGCCGACGGTCACCTTGGTGGTGGTATCGGGCACCCGCTTGAGGCAGACGGCGATCTTCAAATCCCCCTCCGGGCCTCGGGCCGCGGCAAAGGTACCGTGGCCGCCCAGGGGAACGGTAGCCCGCGAGGGGGCGGGGGTCCGGCCTCAGTCGGCGGCCCCGAAGGATCGGCGGAGCACGAGTTTGAAGGCGCGAGCGGTCAAGGGAGTGAGAAACCGCTCGAGCTCGCCGGTCTGCCGGTTCTGGTTGAAGGTCCCGAAGATCGGCCGGTGGGA
>JBBIMQ010000179.1:0-5904 GCA_037444345.1 Gemmatimonadota bacterium
ACCAGCTCGCGGAGGGCCGGAATATCCACGGCGCCGTCCTCGGTGAACGGCGTGACCAGCGCCGTTCCGCAACCGCCGAGTGTCATCATTGTTCGTCTCCGAAAAGCATCTGCTCGAAGGTGAACACTCCCTCGCGCCCCCGGATCCACTCGGCCGCGGCGAGCGCGCCGGCGGCGAACGCCTCGCGGCCCCGGGCCTCGTGGGTGAGACGGATCGTCTCGTGGGGTGCGTCGTACCCGATCGTGTGCGTCCCTGGAATGTGCCCGGCGCGGAGCGAGCTGACGGGGAAAGCCCGCGCCGGGTCAGTCTTTCGAACCAGCTCCTGAAGCCGCTTCGCCGTTCCGCTCGGTGCGTCTGCCTTGGCCGCATGGTGGGCCTCGGCGATCCAGGCGTCGAACTCGGGATGGCCGGCGAACCGGGCGGCGAGGTCCCGGGCGGCGCGGAGAAAGAGCTGAACCCCGAGGGAAAAGTTGGGGCTGAAGAGGAGAGCGCTGTGGTGCGCGGTGACCGCGGCGGCGACCAGGGGCAGTTCCGACATCCAGCCGGTGGTGCCCGTCACCGTCGGGATGCCGAGCTCCGCCAGGCGGAGGAGGTTGGCCACCGCGGCTCGGGGTCCGGTGAATTCCACGGCGACCTCCGCACCGTTCAGCCGCTCGGCCGTGAGCGCTCGCCCCCCAAGATTCTCCGCCCCGGTCACCACGGTCACGATCTGGTAGCCGCGCTCGGCCGCCAGCGCCGCGACGGCGCGTCCCATCTTCCCGTGGCCGATCAGCGCCAGGCGCATGGGCCGGGCCTCGTCAGTCCAGCCAGCCGCGGGCCACCAGGAGCTCCGCGTTCTGGATGGCCGCGCCCGCCGCGCCCCGAATGGTGTTGTGGCTGAGAACCACCAGGCGGACGTCGAGTAGCGGGCAGGGTCGAATCCGGCCCACCGTCACCGTCATCCCGCGGCCCCGCTCCACGTCCAGCCTGGTCTGGGGCCGGTCAGGCCGCGGGTCTACCTCCACCGGTCGCGCCGGCGTGGACGGCAACCGGGCCACCTCCGGCGGGGGGCGGAACCCCTCGAGCACGGCCTGGACCTCCGCCGGCTCCGCCCGGCGAGCGAAGCCCAGGGAGACGACTTCCAGGTGGCCGTCGAGCGTGGCCACCCGATTAGCGTGCACGCTCGCGGCCACGGGCGCCTCCACCACACCACTCCCGGTCAGGACGCCGAGCAGCTTCCGGGTCTCCCGTTCGATCTTCTCTTCCTCGCCCCCGATATGCGGGATCACGTTGCCCACGATATCCAGCGAGGGAACGCCGGGGTAGCCCGCTCCGGAGACCGCCTGCATCGTGGCGACAAAGCACTTCGCCAGGCCGAAGGCGCGGTGGAGCGGGGCGGCGGCCAGGACCAGGCCGGCGGTGGAACAGTTCGGGTTCGCCACGATCCCGCCTTTCCACCCCCGCCGCCGGCGTTGTTCGTGGAGCAGCTCGAGATGATCGGGGTTCACCTCGGGGATGAGGAGCGGAACGTCCGGCTCCATCCGGTGGGTACGGGTGTTCGTCACCACGAACACGCCCCGGGCCGCGAAGGCCTGCTCCACGGGGCCGGCCACCTCGGCATCGAGAGCGGAGAAGGCGATGCGGCCGGGGAGCCCGGGCTCGGTGCGCTGCACGGTCAGGGCGGCCACCTCCTCCGGGAGCGGCGTGGTCTCCCGCCAGCGGACCACCTCGCCGTAGCGAAGGCCCGCGCTCTGATCCGAGGCCGCCACCGAGGCGATCTCGAACCAGGGGTGCTCCGCCAGCAGCCGGACCAGCTTCTGGCCCACGGTGCCGGTGGCGCCCAGGATGGCGACAGGGATTCGGGTCGGCATCGGCCTCTCGACTCAAGGTGCAAAAGCGAAAACCCCGCCGCGACCGGTGCGGCGGGGTCTGGTTCATGGCACGAGCACGCGCCTATGACCGTCGCTCGCCGCGGCGGGAGAGAGACTTGGCCGTACGCTTGCCCGCAAGCTCGCAACGTCGAAGGAGCGTCATGGGCTACAAGTTTAGGGGTTCGCTGGCACGGTGACAAGGGATGGAGGCGCCGCGCCGGGATCCCGCCCAGGGCCCACGCCCCGTCACCCCTGCGGAAGCAGGCCGTAACCCTCGCGCAAGCAGGGGCACCATCGACCTCCTGGTCCTCACCCTGGTCCCACTGCCGTCACCCCTGCGGAAGCAGGGGTCCAGACGGGGGGGGCCGCCCTGTCCTTTGCCAAGAGTCGGTCCCCCGGCCCTGGATGCCGGCTTGCGCCGGCATGACGGGGCCCCGTCACCCCTGCCGAAGCAGGGGTCCAGACAGGGGTCCCGCCCCTGCCGTTTGCCAAGAGGCCGTCCCCGGCCCTGGATGCCGGCTTGCGCCGGCATGACGGGCGAGAGTGGATGCCGGCGTGCGCCGGCATGACGGGGGCACTCCGGTACGGCCGGCGGTGGGGCGCTTTCCTTACGAGCTACCCGTCCCCGAGCCGTGGGCCGCGATCAGCTGCCGCGTGAGCTTGACATAGAGTTCCGCCCCGCGCTGCAGGTCCCGCTTGGCGACCCTTTCCTCCTCGGTGTGGGCCACCAGGATGCTGCCCGGACCCAGCTGGTATCCCGCGCCCCAGGCGCCCAGGAACACCAGGTCGCTCGCGAAGCTCACCACGGTGGTCTCCCAGCCCGCAGGCGGAGGAGCCGGGTTTTTGTAGGCCGGCAGCTCGGCGCCGAAGCGAATCTGCACGCCCGGCGCCGCGCAGGCGCCGATGTCCTGCCGCAGCGTTTCCGACGGACCCACCAGGCGGAACAACAACTCCGCTCGCGCCGTCGGCGCCAGGACGTTGGGGGCGACGCCACCCTCGATGATCCCGATATTGAGCGTGGCGGGGCCCAGCAGCGGGTCCTCTGGAAGCGGGAGGCGGCGGAGCCGGTCCAGGGTCTCGAGCAGCGCGTGGACGGCGGAACTGCCCTGCTCGGGATAACCCGAATGCGCAGCCCGGCCCGAGGCCTCCACGATGACCTTGAGGGAACCCTTCTGGGCGAGACTCAGGCGGTTGTCGGTGGGCTCGCCGTTGACCAGAAAACGACCCTTGGGCTCGAGCTCATGGGCCCGCCGGGCGCCGTCCGAGCCGTTTTCCTCCCCCACCAGGAACAGCAACCCCACCCGCCGTTCGCCGCTGGCGGCCAGCCGTTCGGCCGCGGCCACCATCGCCGCCGCGATGCCCTTGGCATCGCAGGTGCCGCGGCCGTACAGCCACTCGTCGTCTTCCCGGAGCGGGATGTAGGGGGGCACGCAGTCGAGGTGGGTGGACAGGACGACCAGGGGCGTCTCGCGCCAGGCGTAGAGATTGTCGCGGCCCGGCGTCACCGGCTGGCGGACCAGGCGGTAACCCAGCTTCTCAAGCAAGCCAGCGAGAAAGCGCACCGCGGGCCCTTCCGCAAAGGTGGGGCTCTCGCGCCTGACAAGTTCACGGGTGAGTTCGACGGGCTCGACCGTCACGCTGCCCCCCATCCACGATCCGCCGTTTCGGTTCGCCCCTGGCTCGGGGGCTGGCGGACCGCGGCCCCGATGCCGCCGCGGGCCCGCCTGGCTCCCCTCCCCGCGCGGGCGAGAAACGCCGCCCGACCACTCGGCCTGATCGGCGAACGGCATCGGCCCATCGGCGAATCTCCGGAGCTTTCGATCAGTTCCCCTGCCTTGCCTCCCGCTGCCCCGCCTCGACATCAACCAGGTGCAGGAGCGCGCCGCCCAGGACAAAGAAGCCGATGACCGCGAGGATGGCGTTCCGGCTCGAGCCGGTGAGCGCGATGACCTGGGCGAACAGGAGCGGCCCGAAGATGCCGGCGAACTTCTCCACCACTGCGAAGAACCCGAAAAACTCGGCCGAGCGGGCCCGCGGGATCATGCTCGCGAACAGGGAGCGGGAAAGCGCCTGGGTCCCGCCCTGCACCGTGCCGACCAGGAGCGCCAGCAGCAGAAAGTGCGTTCCCGTCCTCATGAAATAGCCGAGCACGCTGATGCCGGCGTACACCGCGAGTCCGAGGAAGACCGACCGCTTGGCGCCGATCTTCCCGGCCAGCGCGCCGAAGAGGAACGCGAACGGAATGCCGACGAACTGCACGATCATGATGGATCCGATCAGGGCCCCGCTTCCGATCCCGAGCTCGGCGCCGTAGATCGCGGCCATCCGGATGATGGTGCCGATGCCGTCGTTGTAGATGAGGAACGCGACCAGCAGCAACAATGCCTGGCGGTATCGGGTCAGCCGCCGCAGTGTGGCCCCCAGCTCTCGGAACACCGCGACCACCGACACCTTCCCGGCGCCGGTCGCTCGCGGCTCGGGCACGTGGCGGAAAAGTGGCAGGGAAAAGACCAGCCACCAGAGAGAAAGGCCAGTCGGGTCGGCAGCGTGGCCTGCGAGGGGGTGAGACCCTCTCCGCTGGGCAGGCCGAACCAGGCGGGCTTCATGATCCACGCCAGGTTGAGGGCGAGGAGGAGGCCACCGCCCACGTAACCCAGAGCGTAACCGGCCGTCGAGACGCGATCCAGCTCGTCTTCCCGCGCGATGTGAGGCAGGAACGAGTCGTACATGACGAAGCTCGCGTTCACGGCCACGTTCGCGATGCCGAAGAGCCACGCCGCATAGACCCAGTCGCCGCGCTCGATGAAAAACATGAGGCCCACCGCAACCACGCCGAGCCCGAGGAAGAGCGCCAGCAATCGCTTCTTGAGCCCGCCCTGATCGGCGAAGGCACCCAGGATCGGCGCCAATACGGCGCTGATCGCCAGGGCGATAGTGGTGGTGGACGCGAGCTGGTAGGTGGCCTGGCTCTCCGGGAGCTCGGCGGCGGCGACACGCGCGAAGTAGACGGGGAACACCGCGGTGACGATGGTCGTCACCATGGCGGAGTTGGCCCAGTCGTAGAGGGCCCAGGCGCGAAGCTCGCGCCGGTCCAGTCCCAGTCGCTCGAGAAGGGTTGGAGGCAAGGTGGCCGCAGGCATGTTGACCTCCTTGACCTCCAGGCGCTCGCCAGAACTGGTTGCACAACCGCCAAGGCGCTCGCGGGGCCTCCCGCTCGACGCCCGCCCCGTGGCTTCCAGCTCCCGCGCGGTGCTGCTCCGTGCCATGAGGCGCGGGCTCTGTCCCCTCGAGGGCCCACCACCGCCCCGATCGCGGCGCCGACCTTCGTGAGGCACTGGTGCCGCGCCCGGGCCCGACATGAGGGTCAAAGGTAGTGCCCTCTCGGGGCGGGCCCAAGGCGGCCGCGGCGAAACGGGAGGCGAGGCCGGGGCGTGCCCCGCTCTGTGGTTCTCGCCCGAGCGGAGCAGGCCGTCCACCGGCCAGGGGTTTACCGCTCGACCTCTCCGGCAGAGGCTTTGGGCGCCGTGAGCAGCGAGACGGTCACCGCGGTCCCCAGAATCACCAGGATGACACCGAGCGAGAGCGGGGTCGGGACCTTCACCCAGGGACTCGACACCATCTTGCAGCCGACGAATACCAGGATCAGGGCCACGCCCGGCTTGAGATGGTGGAACCGGTCCATCGCCCCGGCCAGCACGAAATACAGGGCCCGGAGTCCCAGAATGGCGAACAGGTTGGAACTGTAGACGATGAACGGGTCGCGGGTGATGGCGAAGACGGCGGGAATGCTGTCAATGGCGAAGACCACATCGCTCCACTCCACCACCAGGACCACGAGGAGCAGCGGGGTCGCCATCCAGCCGCGCCAGGATCGGACGAAAAAGTGCTGCCCCTCGTAGGCTGGGGTGATCGGAAAGATCCGCCGCGCCAGGCGGACCAGCGGGTTTCGCTCCGGTTCGATGCGCTCTTCGTGTCCCCGCAGCATCCGGAGGCCGGTGACCAGCAGGATCGCTCCGAAGACATAGACGATCCAGTGAAACCGCTGCAGCAGGAG
>JBBIMQ010000180.1:0-5903 GCA_037444345.1 Gemmatimonadota bacterium
GGTGCGCTCGCCCGACCGCGCCTCTCGCCGCGCGGCTACATCGCCGGCGCCCCGCCCCCTCGCTCCAGCTCGTCGGCCAGCGCCCCGGCGTCGTACATGCGCCGCAAGGCGTGGACGATCCCCCGCGAGTCCACCCAGACCGCCCGGGCCACGCGCTCGGTGAACAGGAACCGGTTCGGCAGCATCTCGATGTTCCCATCGAAGATCAGACCCACGATCTCGGCGTCGCGATTGATCACCGGGCTGCCGGAGTTCCCGCCGATGATGTCGTTGGTGGACACGGCGTTGAACGGGGTGTCAGGCATCAGCGAATCGCGCCGTTCCTTCCACCGGGCCGGGAGGTCGAAGGGTGGCTGCTCGCGGAATGCGGCCGCCCGCTCATAGAGACCATTGAACGTGGTGAACGGCGCGGCCACCGTGCCGTTGTAGGGGTAGCGCTTCACCTCGCCATCCGAGATCCGGAGGCTGAACGTGGCGTCCGGCGCGATACTGGTGCCGTACACGGCGAGAAGCGCCCGGGCGATCTGCTCGTTGGCCTGGGCCTCGCGGTCGTTGAGGTCGCCCACCTCCCTGGCCAGTGCCCGCTCCAGCGGGTCAATGACCCGGGCCAGTTGGATGAACGGATCCCCCGAGGCGGCGATGGCGGCCGCCCCCCCCTCGGCGAGAGCCTTCCGCGCCTCGCCTGTCTTGATGCTGCTCGCCTCGACCATCGCCCGGGCCGCGGCCTCCGGGCTCCGGCCCTGCAGGGCCTGCCGCAGCACAGGATCGCCGGCCGGGAGCTCCCGTTGCATTGCGCCGAGCCAGGCGGCAAGCAGCGCCGCCTCTGTCTCAAGGTCCAGCGGCTGGCTGCCGAAGAGCACCCGTTCCACCGCGGCCCGATTGGCCTCCTGGAACATCGGAAGCCGAGCGCTGTCCGGCTTGGCCTGCTCCACCGGCCAGCGCACCACAGCGAGCGCGAAACTGAGGAGCCGCGACCCGTAGGCGTTGGCCGAGTGGTAGCGGCGCCGCACGTCAATCGCGGCGCGCCGCCTGGTCACCTCGGCGATCTCCCGCCAGGCACGGCCGTAGGCCCGCTTGAGGTCGGCCCGCGCCTCCACCTTGGCCCGGAACTCCCGTTCCCATGCCCGCTTGCGCTCCATCAGCCGGGGATCCAGCAACCCGCTCTGGTAGCCCTGGATGGCTTTCTGCGTGTTCTCCAGACCGAAGATGGTGTTGCGGAGCGCCTTGGCCCGGGCGGGGTCGGCCGAGAGGGCATGGTACACCGCGATCTGCCGCTTGAGCGCGTCCAGCTGAACCGGATACTGGACGTCCCGCAGAAACTCGAGCTGGGCCACGGTGTTGAGCCGCCCCGTCGAGCCTGGATTGCCGATCACGAACACCAGATCGCCCTCCTGCGATCCGGCCTTGCTCCAGGCAAAGTGGTGCGGGGTCACCGCAGGCTTGCCGTCCACGTAGGCCCGCACGAAACTCACGTCGAGATTCCAGCGCGGGTAGGTGAAGTTGTCGGGATCGCCGCCGAAAAAGGCGATCTGCCCTTCCGGCGCGAAGACCAGTCGCACGTCCTTGAACCGATGGAATCGGTACAGCTTGTACTGCCCGCCCCGGTACATCGTGACCACCTGGCAGAACGCCTCCGGCGCGGTCGCCCCGCATTCCCCTTCGATCGCCTTGATCGCCTTGTCGCGGGCCTCGGCTGCCTGCTTGGCGCTGGCGCCCGCGGGCACCGCCCCGGCCACCCGGCCGGTCACGTCCGTGATCTCCTCGAGCCGGTCGAGAAAGAGCCCCTGGCAGACCCGCTCCTCCTCGCGCCGCCCGGCGTAGAACCCGTTGGCGAGGAAGTCCTCCCCTTCCCCCGCCGCCGACTCGATGCACGACCGGGCGCAGTGATGGTTGGTCATCACCAGCCCTTCGCCGGACACGAACGACGCGGAACACCCTCCGCCGTACCGTACCGCCGACAGCCGGGCGTGCTCGAGCCACGCGTCGCTCGGCGTGAAGTGATACCGCTCGGCCCAGTATTGCCGGGGAGGGACGTCGAAGGTCCACATCTTCCCCGTTTCGAGGCCGGGGTACTCGCTCTCCAGGACGCCTTGTGCGGCGCCGGTCGCAGGGGCCGCCAGGAGCACGACGGCGGACAGCAGTCGGTTCAGTCGCATCGCAGTCACGAAGGTTGCAGGGTGAAGACGCCTACCGCGGCCAGAGCCAGCCGAACGATCCGGCCGTGACCAGGCAGTAAATGAACCCGTCAACGATCTCCTTGACGGTGACGGACCAGGGTTTCCCCAGCCAGATCGAGGCGGAGGCGGTGGAGCCTGCGTATCCCAGGAATGCCCCGGTGCCCGCGATCCGGAAGACCGCCAGATACTCGGCGCCGCGCGGCAGGCTGTGAGCCGCCAGATACGCCACGAAGAACGAGACCACCAGACAGTAGACGAACCACTTGACCAGGGCCGGCCGCATGAGGTAGAACACCCCCACCGGTCCCTCCTTGTACTTCTGCTGCATTTCCGGGGTGCCCATCTGCTTCATGTCGGCGCAATACGGCGTCACGTACTGGCCCGGTGCCGGATTGCCCTTCCGCATCGCCGCCCGGACCTCGTCTTCGTTAGGGAGTTGCCGGTAGTCTGCCTTGTGGATCGGCAACACCATGTGAATGATCGCACTTGCGACGAACACCAGGAATCCGGACAGCAGGATCGGGTAGATCAGCTGAGTCAGCGTGACGTCCATCGCAACCTCCCGCGAAGAGGAGAACGGGGAGCCTCGGGTGGTCAGAACGAGGCACCCGAATCAGCGGTTCGTCAAGGGCCCCGCGGCCGGGACCTCGCCATCCGCAAGCAGAGCCAGGTTCCGAAGAGAAGCGACGCGGCCAGAACAAGGATCCCGAGACCTCGGGTGAGCGCGGCGATCCGGAGATCCTGTCCCAGGAGGCCGAGGCGCCCCAGGAGATAGCTCCAGTCGTGGACCGCGCCCTCGCCGAAGCTCACCAGGTCGAGCTCCGCCTGGCGGGCGTCGGCGATGTAGCGCGCCAGATCGAGTAGACTGGATGCCAGCCAGGAGCCGCACAGGGCGAGGCCGAAGTAGTCGCGATGGCGGTACAGCAGAAGGCCGGCACCGGCGGGGACGAGCACCTGGGCCAGGCTGCCGCCGGCCGCACCCATGAACTCGCCGAGGAAACCGAACACCAGGTGCCCCAGCTCGTGGGCGCCGAACGTGATGCCCCCGAAGAGCCCGCTCGCCGCGGGATCGCGGAGATGCCGCCCCGCGTCCCAGGCGAGCAGGAGGAGGAGTGCCGCACGCCACTCCCACCGGCGGCCCGTGGCCCACGTTGCCGCGGTCTCGAGGAACCCGCCAGGACTCAGCCGCACCGGTGCGCCCGGCACTCCTCCGGCGGGCGCCTCCAGCGGGGGCCACCCCTCCCGGCCCTCCAGCGGCTCGCCCTCCAGGCCGGCGCCCCCGGTGCTCGCCACCGGCAGCGGGGCGCCGGAACACAACGCTCCCGCTCGGCCCTACCGGAGCCGGAGCCTGTGAGTCCCGCGTGGCGGGAGCCTGGCGGCGTCGCTCGCGCCTTCATCCACAAGACCTCGATGCGACCAATGTACTCGTTACCCGAGCGAGGGACCACGCCAGCCTCAGGGAGTCCGGTATCGCTACCCGGGGTCAGATGGAGCGGCCCCCGGCTCCGCCGGTTCGGCCGCCGGATGAGAATGCTCGCTGGCATGCGGTGCTGCCGGACGCCAGCGGCGGCGCTGGTTCACTCATTCCATTCGCATCCGGCTCAGGAGCTCGGGACCGGGATTGCGTCCGATCACCTCGGGTCGGGCCCCGCCGCGAACCATCAGGCTCGACCCCCATCGAGGGTGACCTGTTCCTCGGAGGCGAGCCTACGGCTGCGCCTTCAGCGGCGCGCCACTCCCCCTGGATCCAACCCGAGACTAACGTCCTTGACCGCCGCAGAGCAGGCGGTCCCCGGTACGTGGCCCCGTCCCTCGTTCGCACCTTGACGGCGATGCTGGTTCTTTCCGCTCTCCTGCTCGCGATGCAAGCCCAGACCGGCCCCGCCCTCATGCCCCTCCCGGCGAGCCTCGCCTGGGGCGTGGGACGGTTCCGGCTCGATTCCACCGTGAGCCTGGCCACCCGGGTCTTCTCCGACGAGCGCCTGGCCCGCGCCCTTCGCCGGTTCCGGGCTCGCCTCGAGGCGAGGATCGGCCAGCCGCTGGGCGAGCCGGGCCCCGCTGGCGCCTCGGGCGCCACCATCGGGGTCGAGGTCGCGGGTCCCGGCGAGCCGGTCCAGTCGCCGGGCGAGGACGAGTCCTACAGTTTGGAGGTCTCCGCCGGCGGCGCCTGGCTCCGAGCGCCCACAGTGGTGGCGGCCCTCCGCGGCCTCGAGACGCTGCTCCAGCTGGTGAGCGCGGATTCCACGGGCTTCTTCTTGCCCGCCGCCACCATCGCCGACCGGCCCCGGTTTCCCTGGCGGGGCCTTCTCCTCGACGCCGCCCGCCACTGGATGCCCCCCGAGGTCGTCAGGCGCACCCTCGACGGCATGGCTGCCGTGAAGCTCAACGTACTCCACTGGCACCTCACCGACGACCAGGGCTTCCGGATCGAGAGCCGGCGGCACCCGAAGCTCCATCAGGCCGGCTCCGACGGCCTGTACTACACCCAGGACGAAGTCCGCGCCATCGTCGCCTACGCCCGGGACCGAGGCATCCGGGTGGTGCCCGAGTTCGATCTCCCCGGTCACGCCACGAGCTGGTTCGTGGGCTACCCCGAATACGCCAGCGCCCCCGGCCCCTACCAGATCGAGCGCCGGTTCGGCGTCTTCGACCCCGCCTTCGACCCCACCCGCGACGCCACCTACGACTTCCTCGAGGCGTTCCTCGCGGAGATGGTTGATCTCTTCCCCGATTCTTACTGGCACATCGGGGGCGACGAGGTGAGCGGCACGCACTGGACCAGGAACCCGCGCATCCGCCGGTTTGCGCGCGAGCACGGCCTCCCCGGCAACGAGGGACTCCAGGTCTACTTCAACGAGCGACTTGCCCGGTTGCTCGCGAAGTACCACCGGCGGATGATCGGCTGGGACGAGATCCTGCAGCCGGGGTTGCCTTCAGGTACCGTGGTGCAGTCATGGCGAGATCTCGAGTACCTGGGACGCGCCGCCCGGGCTGGCTATCAGGCCATCCTCTCCGCGCCCTACTACCTCGATCACATGAAGTCCGCCGAGGAACACTATCTGGCGGATCCAGTCCCGGCCGAGCTGGGGCTCGGGCCCGAGGAGGCCGCCCGGGTGCTGGGCGGCGAGGCGTGCATGTGGGCCGAGCATGTCTCGGCGGAGACGGTGGATTCACGACTCTGGCCCCGGCTCGCCGCCATTGCCGAACGATTCTGGTCGCCGGCCTGGGTCCGGGACGTGGACGACATGTACCGGCGTCTCTCCGCGGTAAGCGTCCGGCTCGAGGAGCTCGGGCTCGGTCACGAGACCCACGACGCCCGGATGCTCCGCCGCCTGACCGGGCGCCGGGAGATGGAGGTCACCCGCAAGCTCCTGGAGATCGTCCAGCCGGCGACCTTCGGCGAACGCACCCGGCTCCAGCGCCCCACCCAGCTCACCCCCCTCACACGACTGGTGGACGCGGCCCGGCCCGACCCCTGGCTCCGCCACCGGCTGGTCCGCCTCGCCCGCGAGCACAAGGCCGGCCAGGCGGAAGCCACGGCAGCCCTCGAAGCGGAGTTCCGTGCCTGGCAGGCGCTGCCGGACCAGCTCGTCGCGCTCGCCGGCCGCGAGCCCGTGTCCGACGCGGCCCGGATTTATCTCAACCGGCTCTCCGACCTGTTGTTCGTCTTCGGCCGGGTGGTGGAGCGAGCCGGCGGCGGCGACGTGCTGTGGCAACGGCAGGATC
>JBBIMQ010000181.1:0-5870 GCA_037444345.1 Gemmatimonadota bacterium
CCGCGGCGGAGCTTCGAGCCCTGGGCCTCGAGCGGGTCGTCGTGTGGGGCCGGGGCGTGGACAGCCGCTGGTTCCGGCCGGAGCGGCGTTCCCGGCCACGGAGCGACCAGGGCCCGGTGCTGCTGCTTTACGTCGGGCGGCTCGCCCTGGAAAAGGCGGTGGCGACGCTGGCGGCGGTCTTCCGGACCGTTCAGGCGAGGTGGGGCGAGCGAGTGGAACTCTGCATTGCCGGAGACGGCCCCCGGGCCGCGTGGGTCCGCACCCAGGTGCCGGTCGCCCGGCACTTCGGGTTCCTCGACCGGGAGCGCCTGGCGGCGCTCTACGCCGAGGCCGATCTCTTCGTCTTTCCCTCGCCCACCGAGACCTGCGGCCTCGTGGTGCTCGAGGCGATGGCTTCCGGGGTGCCGGTGATCGTGTCGGACCGGGGCGGGGTGCGGGACAACGTCCGGCATGGCCTCACGGGGCTCATGGTTCGAGCCGGTGATCCGGGTGCCTTCGTCGCGGCGATCGAGGTGCTGCTCGCCGACCCGGGCCGGCGGCGGGCGATGGGCGAGGCCGCGCGGGCGTTCGCCGTGGGACGGGACTGGAGTCTGGAGCTGGAGCGGCTGGTGGAGAGCTACCAGAGGCTCATCGCTGCCCCGAGGGCCGCGGCGCCGCCGAGTGCCTGGCCCACCAATACGTCCGTCGGGTAGTGGACCCGGAGGTAGACGCGGGAGGCGCCCACCAGGAGGGCGATCGCGATCGCCGGCAGCGCGAGCCAGGGCGAAACGAACCCGACCGGGAGGGCGAGCGCCATCGCCGCGGCGGCATGACCGGACGGAAACGAGTAGGCGTCGGGCAGGTTGCCGAGCGCCGCCACCGCCGGGTCCCGTACCGAAGGGCGCGCGCGTACCACGGTGCGCTTGAGAAGCTGCACCGCGAGGTGAGATGCGAGCGCGGCCAGCGCCATCGCGGCGGCCAGGCGCCGCGTTCTCGGGAACGGGAGCAGGGCCAGCGGGATCGCGACGGCGGCCGGGGCTCCACCCAGATGGGTCACCCGGCGCATCAGGCGATCGAGCCAGCCCGGTGCCTCGCGGGAAGCCACCAGGCGAATGAAGGCCCGGTCATAGACCAGCAGGTTCTGCCAGACCGATCTCAGCATTCCTCCCTCCGGCGTCGAGGGGGAACCTGGGCTCGAGCCGTCACGAGCGGATCGCGGGCTGGTAACGGTTCGGGCGGCGATCGGGGGCGGGCGCCACCGGCGGGAGAGGGGCTGGGGCCGACCCCGATTCACCGATCGGCCGGCGGGAGAGCGCCGGGCCACCGGGCCCGGGCCAGGTGCCGGGTCAGTCGGGAAACCAGCAAGTGATCGTCGTGCCCCGCCCGACCTCGCTCTCCGCCTGGACCTCGCCCCGGTGGGCTTCGACCAGATGCTTGACGATGGCGAGCCCAAGGCCGGTGCCGCCCTCCTCGCGCGAGCGGGCGGGGTCGGCCCGATAGAACCGCTCGAAGATCCGGGGCAGGTGATCGCTGGTGATGCCGGCGCCGGTGTCGCGCACCCGCAGGGCGATCCCGCCGTCCCGCCGCGCGGCGCTCACCGTGATCTGGCCGCCGGCCGGCGTGTAGCGGAGCGCGTTGTCGAGCAGGTTGGCGAGCACCTGCCGCAGCGCGTCGGGGTCGGCAGATATCGCTTCGGCGCCGGGCTGGATCTCGAGCCCGAGGGCCACCCCGCGCTGGCCGGCGCGGTCGCCGTAGAGCCCGAGCACCTCGCGCGCGACGGCTGCCGTGTCGAGCGACTCGGGCGAGGGCCGCCAGCCGCCGGACTCGATGCGCGAGAGGTCCAGCAGGCCATCCACCAGCCGCTGCATCCGCCGCGCGTTGGCGAGGATCACCTGGAGGAACTTGCGGGCGGTCTCCGGGTCCGCTGCGTCCTGAGCCAGAGTCTCGGCGTAGCCCGAGATCGAGGTGAGCGGGGTCTTGAGCTCGTGGGACACGTTGGCCACGAAATCGCGGCGAACCGTCTCCAGCCGGCGGAGCTCGGTCACGTCGTGGAGCACGAGCAACGCACCGCCGGCCGGCAGCGGGCGCCCGCTGAGCAACACGATGTGCCCGTCGAGCTCCAGTTCCTGACCCGCGAGCGCCTGGCCTTGGAGCACCCGGTCCACCGCCTCCCGGGCCGGCTTGGCGCGGAACAGCTGATCCAGCGCTGGCAGCGGCTGGTCCGGCTGGTAGCCGAGGAGCCGGCGGGCGGCGGCGTTCGCCGTGACGATTTGTCCCCGGCCATCGGCCGCGATCACCCCTTCGACCATCGCCTCGACCAGGGCGGCGGACTCGGTCCGTTCGCGGCGGAGCTCTTCGAAGCGCTGCTCCAGCTGTTGATGCATGTCTCTGAGCGCCTGGACCAGGCCGTCCACGTCGGGAATGCCGGAGCGGGGGAAGCGCGGCGGCGCGCCGCGCGCGATGGAGCGGGCCGCCTGGGTGATCTGGGTGAGGGGGCGGGCGATGGAGCGGCCCGCAATCCAGGCCAGCACCGCGCCGATCGCCAGCGCGGTGACCGCGGCGAGGAGGATGGATCGCTGCGCCTTGCGGATGACGAGGTCCGCTTCGTCGAGCGCCGCTGCGACCCGGACCGCACCAGGCCCCCCCGGCACCGCGACGTAGAGCAGGGGCCGCCCCACCGTGGCGCTCACCCGCCGGTCGCTGCCGACCCGGCCCTGCAAGGCCTCCCGCACCTCGGGGCGATCGGCGTGGCTGGCGAGCCGCGGCACCGCTTCGGCCGGCTCCTCGCTTTCGGCCCGCACCCGGCCCGTTGCGTCCAGGATCGTCACCCGGTGGCCATTCTCCCGGGCGATCTCGCTCGCCACCCGCTGCCAGGCCAGGGAGTCGCGGGGCAGGGCCTGGGCTACGAGTCGCGCCTCGCGCTCCAGGGCCCGGCGCAGGTCGCGCTCCAGATCCCGCCGCAAGGTGTAATCCACCCCCACGATGTGAGCCACGATGGCCGCGAGCACCACGAGCACGGTGCCGGCGACCAGCCGGCCGGCGAAGCTCATGCGCGCCGGGCCCCCTTGTCCGCTCCCCGGAAGCGATAGCCGAACCCGCGCACGGTTTCGATCAGGGCGCCGGCCTCCCCCAGCTTGGCCCGGAGCCGCTGGATGTGCATGTCCACCGTGCGAGTCTGGATGTCGGGCTGCGCCTCCCAGACCGTCTCCAGAAGCTGCGGCCGGGTCTGCACCCGGCCCCGGCGCTCGATCAGGGTGAGCAGCAGCTTGTACTCGGTGGCGGTGAGCTCGACCTCGCGACCATCCACCAGCACGCGGTGGGCCGAGCGGTCGAGCGCGATCGGGCCGGCGACGATCGTGGAACCGCTGGTGACCGCCGGCGCGCCCAGGCGCCGGAGGACCGCGTTCACTCGCAGCGTCAGCTCGGCGGGCGAGAACGGCTTGACCAGATAGTCGTCGGCGCCGAGCGAGAGGCCCCGAATCCGATCGGCCTCCTCCCGGCGGGCGGTGAGCAGGATGACCCCCACGTCGCGGGTTTCCTCGCGGCGCCGCAGCTCCGCCAGCACGTCGTAGCCGGAGACCCCCGGAAGCATGATGTCCAGGATGACGATGTCGGGGCGCTCGTCCCTGGCGGCCCGGAGCGCGTCCGGCCCACTGGCCGCCGTGGAGACCCGGTAGCCCGCCTTGGCCAGGTGATAGGCGACCAGGGCGGTGATGTCCGGTTCGTCGTCAACCACCAGGACGCGATGGGTCATGCCGGCCGCCCCTCGAGGTGGCCGTCGAGGCGTGCCCGGGCCCGCCGGCGGCTCCGGCCCAGCGCGGCCTGTCGTTCGAGCCTGAGGCCCGCGTCCTGGAGCGCGGTCGCGAGCACCGAGCCGAGCAGCCGCCCCAGCGCTCCCGCGGGACGCCGGAGCCGGTAGAGCACGAACTGGCCGACCGGCGTATCCCGCACCAGCCCGAGGTCGCGCAGGACCCGGAGGTGGCGCGAGACGGTGGGCTGGGGGAGCGCGAGGACCGCCTGGAGATCCGAGACGAACAGCGGGGCCGCGGCCAGGCAGTTGAGGATCCTGAACCGGGTGGGTTCCGCGACGACTTGGAGCAGATCCAGCAGCGAAGCCGGCGCGGTCATATGCGCCGAAACGAATACCCGCGGCCCTTCCTGCGCAAGGCGGCCCGCCGGGTTGTGACAGAAGTGTGACGCCTCGCATTGCGTTCGTGACCTGGCGCGTAGGATATTGCCGGGCATGGCCTTCCTCGCGCTGCTCGCCGCGCTCCTCTGGGTGCCGGCGGACACCGCCCGAGTGGTGCTGGTGGCCACCGCCGATGTCCACGGCCACGCGACCGGGTGGGACTACAGCCGGAATGCGCCTTGGCCCGGAGGCCTCGCTCGGGCGGCCGCGATCGTGGACTCGCTCCGCCAGCAGCATCCGGGCGAGGTCGTGCTGGTGGACGCCGGGGACGCGCTCCAGGGCGATCCGTTCGCCGCCTACTTCGGGCGGGTGGCCGAGCGCCGGCCGCATCCCATCGTGGACGCGATGAACGCGCTGGGCTACGACGCCGCCACCATCGGGGATCACGACTTCGATTTCGGGCTGGAGCGCTTCGAGCAGGCGGCGGCGGACGCCAGCTTTCCCTGGGTGAACGCGAACCTCCGGGTGCTGCCCGAGGATACCCTGGCGTTCCGCCCCTACACCGTGCTTCAGCGGGGTGCCGTGAAGATCGCCGTGGGCGGCTGGCTCACGCCCGGCACGATGGTCCGGCATCGCGACCGGCTGCGGGGTCGCTACCGGGTGGATCGGATCGAGCGCGACCTGGACCGGCTCGTGGCCGAGATGCGCCGCGACGCCGACCTGGTGGTGATCCTCTGCCACGCGGGCCTGACCGGCCCCTCGAGCTACGACACCACCGGGGTGGGCGAAGAGCATGGCGCCCTGCGGCTGGCCGCGGGGGCCAGCCGGCCCGATCTGGTGGTGGTCGGACACTCGCACGCCGGCTTCCGGGACACCACGGTGGCCGGTGTCCGCTTTGTCCAGCCCGAGCCCTTCGCCCGGTCGCTCGCGCTGGTGGAGATCCGGCTGGTGCGGCGGGCCGGGACGTGGCACCCGGTCGAGGTGGCCGCTCGCCGGCTCCCGCTCGCCGAGGCGCGCCCCGCCCCCCGCCTCGAGCGGCGGCTCGCCGAACCGCATGCGCTCGTGTCAGGCTGGACGGCGAGGGTCGTGGGCGAGGCGAGAGGCCGGTTCGCCGCCGCCGCGGCCCGCGCCGAGGACACCCCGCTGATCCGATTCGTCCAGGAGGCCGTCCGGCGCGCGACCGGGGCCGAACTCTCGGCCCTCCCCATCTACGACCCGGGTGCAGCACTGGGACCGGGCGAGATCCGAATCGGCGACCTGTTCCGGCTCGCTCCTACCGAGGAGCGAATCCGGAGTGTCCGGGTGACCGGCCCCGAGCTCCGCGCCTACCTCGAGCAGAACGCCCGGTACTATTACGCCGACTCCACCGGCCGGGTGGCGACCAACCGTTACGTCCCCGGTGCCTGGTACGACCTCGTGGCCGGCGTGGAGTACACGATCGATCTTTCCCGGCCCCCGGGGTCGCGCATCACCCGGCTCGACTTCCGGGGCCGGCCCGTGGCGGAGAGCGACACGTTCACGCTCGCCCTGACCGACTACCGCCATCAGGGCGGCGGGCGGTTCACCATGCTGGCCAGTGCCCCGCTCGCCTCCCCGCGGGAGGTCCACCTCCGGGAGCTCCTGCTGGCCGAGGTCGAGCGGCGGCGGGTGCTGGAGCCGGCGCAGTTCGCGGGGACCTCGTGGCGTATCGAACCCCCGGAGGCGGCCCGGCAGGCGCGCGCCCTGTTCGTCCGGGCCCCCGCCCCCGCCCCCGCCCCCGGGG
>JBBIMQ010000182.1:0-5833 GCA_037444345.1 Gemmatimonadota bacterium
GTCGCCCTGGACGCTCGAGCAGCCGGGCGGCGGGATCCCCGGCGTCGGGGCATCGGCAGCGTGCTCTGGTGGGTCGCCGTGTTGGGAGGTGCCGCGGCGGTTGCGACCGGCCTCATCGCGTCCAATCGGGTCGAACATTCGGACCGGGCACACGAGGTCATGACGCTCCACCGCAACGTCGCGCTCGCGACCCTAGCGGTGCTTCTCGCGGCGGGGTTGGCGCGCTGGCGCCGTCCCTTCTCCAAGGCAGCGGCGGGGTTCGGCCTTGTCGCGATCGCCGGCCTCGGCGCTACCGCCTACCTCGGCGGCGAGCTCGTCTATCGCCACGCGCTGGGACTGCCCACCGAGGTCCTGGAGCGGGTAATCGAGGAGCGCGGCGGGCACCGCCACCGAGATGCCCCGTGAGCCGCTGCATGGCCTGATCCAGGGCCGGCGCTCTGGTTCCGTCATCTCGCTTGGCGCGACAAGTTGAGGGATCTTCCAGGCTCTCCCGCGCCTGCGTTCGCACTGGATCACTGGATGCCTGACATGTCCACCGAGCCGACGATATACACCTGCCCGATGCACCCCGAGGTGAGACAGCCCGGGCCTGGCTCTTGCCCCAAGTGCGGGATGGCCCTGGAGCCCGTGGCGCCACCCCCGCCGCCCAAGGCCCCCGAGTGGGTCTGCCCCATGCACCCGGAGATCGTGCGGGACCGGCCGGGCTCCTGCCCCATCTGCGGCATGGCCCTCGAACCGCGGGTCGCGGCCGCGGTCGAGGAGAACCCGGAGCTCCGCGACATGTCCCGCCGATTCTGGGCCGCGGTGGCACTCTCGGTGCCGCTCGTGCTGGTGGCCATGGCTGAGCTGCTGCCCGGGGCACCGCTCCGGCGGGTCCTCACCCCCGAGCGCCGGATGATCGTCGAGCTCCTGCTTGCCTCACCGGTCTGCCTCTGGGCGGCGTGGCCGTTCTACGTCCGGGCGGTCCAGTCGGTGCGGAACCGAAGCCTCAACATGTTCACCCTGATCGGCCTCGGCGTGTCCGTCGCCTACCTCTACAGCGCCGCGGCCGCTCTCGCCCCGGAGATCTTTCCCGCCTCCTTCCGCACCCCGGAGGGCAGTGTCCCTGCCTATTTCGAAGCCGCTGCTGTCATCGTGACCCTGGTGCTCCTAGGCCAGGTGCTCGAACTCCGGGCGCGGGGCCGCACCGGAGCCGCGATCCGAAAGCTCCTGGGCATGGCTGCCACCTCCGCCCGCCGGTTGCGGCCCGACGGGACCGAGGAAGAAGTACCGCTCGAACTGGTGCGCCAGGGCGATCGGCTCCGGGTCCGGCCGGGTGAGAAGATCCCGGTGGACGGCGTGGTACTGGAAGGAACGAGCTGGGTGGACGAGTCCATGGTCACCGGCGAGGCGATCCCGGTGGAAAAGCGCGCCGGCGACCGGGTTGTCGGCGCCACGCTCAACGGCACCGGATCGTTCATCATGCGGGCCGAGAAGGTCGGGGCCGAGACCTTGCTCGCGCGCATCGTCGCGATGGTGGCGGAGGCCCAGCGGAGCCGGGCGCCGATCCAGAAGCTGGTGGACGTGATCTCCGGCTACTTCGTCTCGGCGGTGATCGTGATCGCGGTGATCACGTTCGCAGTCTGGGGACTGGTGGGTCCCACGCCGCGCATGGCCCACGCGCTCATCAACGCGGTGGCCGTGCTCATCATTGCCTGTCCCTGCGCCCTCGGGCTCGCGACCCCCATGTCCATCATGGTGGCCACGGGCAAGGGCGCCACCATGGGGATCCTGTTCCGGAACGCCGAGGCGATCGAGGTGATGGAGAAGGTGGACACGCTGGTCGTGGACAAGACCGGAACACTCACCGAGGGGAAACCCCGACTCGTCACCGTGCTGCCCGCCGCACCCGTGGCGGACGAGTCCACCCTCCTGCGCCTGGCCGCGACCCTGGAGCGCGGCAGCGAACACCCGCTCGCCCAGGCGATCGTGAAAGGCGCCGAGGAACGCGGCCTCCCGCTGGGGGAAGCCGCCGGGTTCGAGAGCTTTCCCGGCAAGGGAGTCCGGGGCCGGGTGAGCGGCTTCAGCGTGGCCCTCGGCAACGAGGCGTTCATGGTCCAGCTGGGGGTCTCGCTGGAGGCGTCAGGAGCGCACGCCGAGTCGCTCCGGACCGAGGGCCAGACGGTCATGTTCGTTGCGCTGGACGGCAGGCTCGGCGGCCTGCTGGGTGTGGCCGATCCAGTGAAGGCGACCACGCCCGAAGCGATCCGCACCCTGCACCGGGACGGCATCCGGATCGTCATGCTCACCGGGGACAGCAGCACCACGGCCCAGGCCGTCGCCCGCCGGCTCGGGATTGACGAGGTGATCGCCGAGGTCCTCCCGGATCAGAAGGTCGAGGCGATCGGGCGCCTTCAGGCGGAAGGGCGCTTCGTCGCCATGGCTGGCGATGGGATCAACGACGCGCCGGCGCTGGCTCAGGCTCAGGTCGGGATCGCGATGGGCACCGGGACCGACGTGGCGATGGAGAGCGCGCCGGTAGTTCTGGTCAAGGGCGATCTGCGCGGCATCGCCCGAGCCCGGCGCTTGAGCCGGCGGACCATGAGCAACATCCGCCAGAACCTGTTCTTCGCCTTCGTGTACAACGCGGCGGGCGTGCCGATCGCGGCGGGCCTGCTCTACCCTGCGTTCGGCCTCCTGCTCTCACCCGTCTTTGCAGCGGCCGCCATGAGCCTGAGCTCGGTGTCGGTGGTGGGGAACGCGCTGCGGCTGAGGCAGGCAAGGGTCTAGGAGAATCTTGTCAGTGCCCGGGCCTCGTGCTCCGGCGCCCTCGAGAGCGGCGGTGCAACGCGGCGCCACCCGCCACGGGCACCTCGAGATCCGGGTCGGGGGATCCGGCGCGGCCCCCCCCGACGCAAGCACCAGCCCCGGACGGAACGCGGCCCAGGTGAGCGGCCGCCATTCCGTCAGGTCGTGATCAGGAACAAAGCCTTGGTTACCACCGCGCCCGCCGCCCCCGGACATCCACGTGCACGAACGGCCCGTGGGCCGCCGTGGCCCGGTAGGCGGAGAGCCCGCCCACGAGCGCGGGGTAGCGGGCTTCGATCTCCTCCGCCACAGCAAGCAAATACCGCGCGTCGGCCAGCGTCACCCGGCCGTCGCCCGTGAGGTCGTCCATCCAGCCATCCCGGTCGGCATCCACAAACACGTCGGCCGCGTCGCCGTACATGTGGCGGCTATCGCGAGCCCGACCCCCGCGCGGCCCCACGCCGAGGTCATTGTACTGCGGTGTCCGGAACCCCGACATCACCTGGAGTCGGGAGGGCTTCCCCCGCTCGGCGAGCGCCTGGGCCATGAGCTCGAGCTTGTCGAGCAGCGGGAGCCGGAGCACCAGCAGCTTGGGCCAGACCTCCCGCTGGTCGTGGGTGAGGAAATCGGCCAGCGTGAAGCTGGCAGACACCCGGGTGTACTGGTTCTCGGGGGTGACCTCGATAAATCCGGCGGGCAGCGTGGAATCGGCTACCCGACCGCCGCGGCGGAGGGCTCGTTCCCTGGGCCAGAAGCCCACCCGGTAACCCCGCCAGCGGGGCCCGGTCTTGGCCTGAAAGGGAATCAGGGAGAGGAGGACCAGGGAATCGCCAGCCGGCGTGATCACCCCGGTCGGATGCACGCCCGGCCCCGCAACACCGAGTTCGGGCACCAGGTCGCCGAGCGTGGCGCCCGGCGCCGGCGGAGCCGGCAGGGCGATCGCCCGGAGCTTGCCGGAAAAGCCGGTGAAGCGGGCGACGGACAGCTCCTCGAGACTGTCAGCCGCGGGTTCCGGTGCCGCTCCCCACCGCCCCGACGCCCCGGCTCCGAGCCGCACCACCCCTCCGGCAGCGAACGCGATCGCCAACCCACCGAGCCTCAGCGCCAGGGCCCCGACTGGCCGAACTATCCTCCACGTCACGCGGACTCGCGGGTGAGGGTTTCGCGGATAGCGGATGAATGAAGGAGGGAACAAGATACGCGACCGCCACCGGCTCCGGAACCCACCAGGACTGCGACGCCCGATTCCTTGGCAGACGAGTCGCGCCGGGCTGCGGTGCGCTCACCCCGCCTCAGCGATCACCGCTTCGGCCCCGGGTTCCCGATCCCCGTGGTGCGCCACCCGGTACCCCTCGTCCGGGGTACGGGTACCCGCCCCGCAGCAGGCGGTCGAGCGTGTCGTCGTGGCGGTAGATGTCCGGGTAGAACCGGATCTCCCCGCTCTGGAGCGGCATCACGGTCGCATACATGATGAAGACCGGAACGGGCCGACTGAGCTTTACCGTCACCGGCTCGGTCCCGCTCATCGCGGCGTAGATCCGCTCGGCGGTCCACTCCGGCTGATCCCGGAGCAGGAACCAGGCGAGCCCGAAGGGATCGGCCAGCCGGATGCACCCATGGCTGAAGTCGCGCCGAGTCCGGGAAAAGAGGCCGCGAGCCGGGGTGTCGTGCAAATAGATGTTGTGCTGGTTGGGGAGCATGAATTTCGCCGCGCCGAGCGCGTTCCACGGCCCTGGGATCTGGCGCACCCGCACTCCGGCGTTGATCGCCGCGATGTTCTCGGGCACCGCCGGTACCACGGCATCGCCGCGGACCAGCTCGTAGTGGTTGCGCGCCAGCCAGCCGGGGTCGGCAAGGGCGCGGGGCTTGATCTCGCGCCGCGCGATGTCCGGCGGCACGTCCCAGTACGGGCGCAGCACGAGATAGGTCATCTCGGCCGCGAAGACCGGCGTATCGCTGTCGTAGGCCCGCCCCACCATCACATCCATGCTGAGGAGCTGCGACTCCTCGTCCTTGAACGTGGAGAAGGCGTAGAGCCGGAACGCCGGCAGGTTCACGATGATCGGGGGCGTGCTGAAGCTGCGCGGCATCCAGCGCCACCGCTCCAGGGTGAGCTCCATCTGCCGGATACGGCTGGGGAACGGCCGGTTGAGTTGCACCGCCGTGCCGGGCCCGATGATGCTGTCAGGCGGAAGCCCGTGGCGTTTCTGGAAGCGTGCCACCGCGCCGGCCAGGTCCGCCGTGTAGACCGTGTCCAGCTCCGGATCCGGGCGGGTATCCAGCGTGTCGGGAAGGTCGCCCAGGGCACGGAGCAGGCGGCGGAGCGCCGCCGCGCCGGCATAGGGCTGGCCCGCGACCAGCCGCCGCGGCAGGGGAGGAAGCGGCACCAGGGTCGAGTCCTGGGCCAGCTCGCGGAACTGCGCCAGGGCGCGCTTGAGCAGCCAGTAGTGGGTGAAATGGGGCTCGATCTGCTGGAAGATCTGGAGCGGCGCCCGCGTCTCCGAGAGCGCCCGCACCGTGGCCGGGACGTCGAAGGAGTCGGGCGGCAGCTTGAAGTTGACGTGCACCTCGCTCGGGCTCACCCGGCCCCGATGGAGCGCCGCGGCGAACCGCGCCGCGTTGACCGACAGGGCGAGATCCAGCCGGACCAGACTCTCCGGCGGCGCCGGCTCCCCGCCCCAGAGGAGCTCGTGCACTCGCCGGGCAAGCAGCGCGGCGTCGTAATCCTCCGCCGCGAGCCCCTGCTTCGGGGCAGCCAGCAGCTCCTCGGTGAGCGCCAGCGCAGCGGCGGTCGGCCGCCCATCCCGGCTCCAGAGCAAGGTCCAGCCACTCTCTCCGTAGAGCCGGGCCAGATCGGCGCGGACATCCCGGATGTCCGGCCACCGGAGCCCGGGTACCCGGCCGGTCGCGAGCAGAGCCTCGATCTCCCGGGGGTCGGGCTCTCGCCCCCGGCCGGCCCCGGCACTCGCTCCCGCCGCCGCGACCACCAGGAACAGACCGAGCCGGGGAAATATCGTGCTCAGCATGGCGCCCTCATCCAGCGCGC
>JBBIMQ010000183.1:0-5811 GCA_037444345.1 Gemmatimonadota bacterium
GATGGCCTACGCCATCGAGTTCGCCCGGGCCCGGCGGCTGCCCCTGGTGCTGAACATGAGCTTCGGGGTGGGGAACGAGCGGGAAGGGGCGGCCCGGATTGACTCCCTGGTGGATTCGGTGCTCGCGGCCAACCCGGACGTGGTCTTCACCATCAGCGCCGGCAACGACGGGCCCGGGCTTTCGACGATGGGCTTCCCCGGTTCCGCGACCCGCGCCATTGCCGTGGGGGCCACCTATCCCGCCGTCTTCCTCGGCGCCGGGCCCCAGGCTCACGACCCGGTGGCGTTCTTCAGCTCGCGGGGGGGCGAGCTGGCCAAGCCCGACCTCGTCACGCCCGGGATTGCCTACTCCACCGTGCCACGGTGGAACAGCGGCGACGAGCAGAAGGGTGGCACCAGTATGGCCGCGCCGCACGCGGCCGGGCTCGCGGCTCTTCTCGTGTCAGGCATGGTCCAGAGCGGGCGCCCGGTGAGCGCCCGGGCGATCCGCCGGGCCCTCATGGTGACCGCGCGGCCCGCGGTCGAGGGGAGCTATCTCGATCAGGGAACCGGGGTCCCGGATGTCGGCGCGGCCTGGCGCTGGCTCGCCAGCGGGCACGCCGGGTCCGAAGTCGAGGTCACCGCGCTGCCAGCCGGCACCTCGGCCGCGCTGCGCCTGGTGGATGGCACCGCCGTGCCGGACACGACCTTCCGGTTCCGGCTGGCCCGGGCAGACAGCTCGCCGGGCCAGCGCTTCGTCCTGCGCAGCAACGCGGCCTGGCTCCGGGCACCGGATACGGTCACCCTGGAAAACGGGATCGGGGAAGTGACGCTCGCCTTCGGTCGCACGGTGGTCGGCAAACCCGGGGTGTACACCGGCGTGGTGACCGGCTGGGAGCCCGACACGATGGCGGGACCCGCCTTCCGGCTGGTGAGTACCGTGGTCGTGGCCGAGCATGGCGACCCCGTGGTGGCGCGTCTCGGGCGGATCCCGGCGGGCGGCGTGGGCCGCGTGTTTTTCGCGGCCGAGCGAGACCGGCCCTTCGCCGCCGAAGTAGCCACCGGCGCGCGAGGCGAGCAGGTGCTGGCCTACCTCCACGAGCCGCACGGACAACCCTACCGCGAGGAGAACGGCCTCGCCGCAGGCCACGGCGAGGAGGCCGGAGGCTATACCGTGGACGCGCGCGACGTGGTGCCCGGCCTCTACGAGGCCGCGGTCGTGGCGCCTCCGCTCCAATCCGCCGAGGTGACGCTGGCGGTCGCACGCGCCCCGGTGACGATCCAGGCCCGGAGAGGCACGGACCACCTCGAGATCACGCTCCGCAACCGGACCGCCGACTCGGTGAAGACCCAGACGTTCGCGGTATTGGTGGGAGCCGAGCAGACCGCGTCCGTCGCCGGCCACGGATCCGCCGTCCAGCGGATCCGCTTCCAGGTGCCGGCATGGGCCGTCCACGCGGTGGTAGACGTGTCCCTGCCGCGCGACGAGTGGCCGCGGTTCACCGATTTCGGGGTCACCGTGTTCGACACCGCGGGGCGGCAGCTCGGCAAGGCGCCGCTCAATTACGCCTTCGGGCGCCTTCACGTCACCCTGCCGGGCGGAGCCATGCCCGCCGAAGTGGCACTGTTCCCGGGGTTCAGCGATCCGGGCGATGCGACGCCCTGGACGGCCGACCTCTCCATCCGGCTCTACGCCGACTCGGCGCACGTCACACGCCTGCAACCGATCCCGGTGACCCTTGCGCCCGGCGCGGCGGCCAGCCTCGCCCTGCCGTGGCGCGAGCCGGCCATCCCGCCCGGCCCCGGGTTCGCCCCCCTCGCGATCGTGGTGGTCCCGGACGGTCCCCGCACCTGGACCCGGGAAGTGGGGCTCCCGGCGCCCTCCCTCTCCCGCCAGCCATGACCGCGAGGACCGTGCGGGTCGCGGCCGGCCAGGGCTTCTGGGGCGACTGGCTCGAGGCACCGGTCCGCCAGGTGCGAGGCGGACCGATTGACTACCTCATGATGGACTATCTGGCCGAGGTGACGATGTCCATCATGCAGAAGCAAAAGCGGCGGGACCCGGCGGCCGGGTACGCCCGCGACTTCATCCCCCTCATGGAGCGCCTCCTGCCCGATCTGGTCGAGCGCGGTGTCCGGGTGGTGACCAACGCGGGCGGCGTGAACCCGCGGAGCTGCGCCGAGGCGCTGCTCGGCGTGGCGAGGAAGCTGGGCCTCCGGGGCGAGCTCCGGGTGGCCCTCGTCACCGGTGACGATCTCCTGCCCCGCCTCGACGAGCTCCTGGCACGGGGCCACGAGTTGGCCGATCTGGAGACCGGCCGCCCGCTCAGGGAAGTGCGCAGCCAGGTCCTCGCGGCCAACGCCTATCTCGGGATGCAACCGGTGGTCGCGGCCCTCCGGCAGGGGGCGCAGGTGGTGATCGCTGGCCGGGTCACCGACACCGGCCTCACCCTCGGCCCGCTGGCCCACGAATTCGATTGGGCGCCGGACGATTGGGACCGACTCGCGGCCGGCACCGTGGCCGGGCACATCCTGGAATGCGGCGCCCAGGCGAGCGGCGGCAACCTGCTCCGCGACTGGAAGAAGGTCAGGGACCTGGCCCGGGTGGGGTTCCCCATCGTGGAGGCCTCGCCCGACGGCAGCTTCGTGGTGACCAAGCATCCGGGGACCGGTGGAGTGGTGAATGTGGCCTCGGTCACGGAACAACTGGTCTACGAAATGGGAGATCCGCGAAGCTACATCACCCCGGACGTCATCGCCGATTTCACCACCATCCAGCTCCGCCAGGCAGGCCGCGACCGGGTCCAGGTGAGCGGGATCCGGGGCCGCCCCCGGACCGACCGGCTCAAGGTCTCGATCGCGTATTTCTACGGGTACAAGGCGGTGGGCACCCTGGTGTATAGCTGGCCCGAGGCCTACGAGAAAGCTCGAGCGGCCGACCGGATTCTCCGCACCCGGCTCCAGGATCTCGGGCTCCGGTTCGAGCGGATCCTCACCGAGTACCTGGGCGTGGACGCCACCCACGGACCGCTCGCCGGCCCGCCGGACCCGGAGCTGCCCGAAGTCCAGCTTCGCATCGGAGTGCGGGCCCGCGAGCGGGAGCCGGTGGAACGCTTCACCCGCGAGATCGCCCCGCTCGTACTCACCGGCCCCCCCAGCGTCACCGGATTCGCCGGGGGCCGGCCCGAGGTGCAGGAAGTCGTCGCCTACTGGCCAGCCCTGATTGACCGGCTGGAGGTCGAGCCGGGGGTGGGGGTGGAGATCCTGGAGGCCTGAGCGAGCATGGCGCGACGGAAGACCCGGCCGGTGAGGCGGCCCGGGACGGTGCTGATCCAGCTCCGCTGGCTCGCCCACGCTCGCTCCGGCGACAAGGGCGACACCGCGAACGTGGGCCTGATCGCCCTCGAGCCGGAGTACTACCCGCTCCTGGTCCGGGAGGTCACGGTGGCGCGGGTGAGACGGCACTTCCGCGGGATGGTCCGAGCCGTGGAACGATTCGAGCTGCCCAACCTCCGAGCCCTCAATTTCCTCCTCCACGGCGCTCTCGATGGCGGCGGCACCATCTCCCTCAAGACCGATGCCCAGGGGAAGGTCTACTCCACGGCGCTGCTCCGGATGGAGATCCCGGTTCCCCCGGCCGTCGCGAGACGGGCGCGCAGAGCGTGAGGCGCCACCGCCCGACCGGTCACCTTCGCCACCTGGGTCCCGGCCATGCCGCTGCTGATTGAACAGGCCTCGGGGGTCCTCACCCTCCGGCTCAACCGGCCGGAGAAGCGCAATGCGCTCAATGCGGGTCTGCTCGAGGCGCTGCACGCCGAGCTGGAACGCGCCGCGCTGGACAGTCACGTGCGGGCGGTGGGCCTGTACGGCGTGGGCCAGGACTTTTGCGCCGGGGCCGACCTGGACGAACTGCTGGCCTCGGCGGACCGGCCGCTGGAGGAGAACGAGCGGGCAGCACAGCGACTGGGCCAGCTCTTCCGGCGGCTCCGGGAGCTGCCCAAGCCCGTCGTGGCCGTGGTGCGGGGCCGGGCGCTCGCCGGTGGCGCCGGACTCGCCACGGCCTGCGATCTCGTGCTCGCCGCGGAGAGCGCAGCGCTCGGCTACCCCGAAATCCAGCGCGGCTTCGTCCCGGCGATGGTGCTCGCCTTGTTGCGCCGGCAGGTGGGAGAGAAACGGGCCGCGGAGCTCGTGCTCACCGGACGCCTGCTCCCGGCGCGCGAAGCAGCCGCTATCGGACTCGTGTCGCGGGTGGTGCCGGACGGCGAGCTGGACCAGGTCGCGAGCAACGTGCTCGCCACCCTGGCTGGTGCGAGCGCCAACGCGCTGGCCCTCACCAAGCGGCTCCTGTACCAGCTCGACGACCTCTCTCTTGCCGAGGGGCTCGGTCTGGGGGCCCGCGTGAACGCCCTGGCCCGCCTCCACCCGGACTTCAAGACGGCGTTGCTGGCATTCCTCCGCAGGTGATCCGGCTCAAGCGCTTCCTCTCGCTGCTCGGGTTCTGCCTCGCCCTCGCCGGCGTCGTACTCGAGAACCGGCAGGTGGTCTGGGGCGCGATCGGGACGCTGGTCGCGGCTCTCGCGCTCCGGGTCTACCTGCGGCATGCGTCGCACCGCGAGAACCCAGCCCCCCCTCGCGAAACCCGGTAACGCGGGGTGTGGCGGAGCCTGGCTATGCTCGCCCCATGGCCAACGGCCCGGCCCGGGCACTCGCCCGGGCGGAGGAGTTGCTCCGGGCCCACTACGGGTATCCGGGACTGCGTCCGGCCCAGCGCCGGGTGATCACGAGCGTGCTCGCCGGCCGCGACACGCTCGCCGTGCTGCCGACTGGCGGTGGCAAGTCGCTCTGCTTCCAGCTCCCGGCACTCGTAGACGGCGGCCTCACCGTCGTGGTGTCGCCGCTCATCGCCCTCATGCAGGACCAGGTGGCAGCCCTCCGCAGCCGGGGCATCGGGGCGGAACTCCTGAGCAGTGTGCTCAGCCGGGAGGAGGACGGCCGGGTGCTGGAACGGGTACGCGCGGGTGCGGTGCCGCTGCTCTACCTGGCTCCGGAGCGGGCACCACGGCTCGCGGCCCAACTCGGCGGCTCGAACCTTCGCATCGCGCGCCTCGCGGTGGACGAGGCGCATTGCATCTCCGAGTGGGGTCACGACTTCCGGCCCAGCTATCGCCTCCTGGCGCGATTCCGCACCGCCCTGGGGCGGCCACCCGTCGTGGCTTTGACGGGCAGTGCCACTCCGGAGGTCAGGCAGGACATCATCGAGTCGCTCGAGCTCGTGGAGCCGGCCGTTCACCTCGGCTCGTTCGATCGGCCCAACCTCCGATTCGAGGTTCGGCTGCTCCGGCGCCGCGAGGAGCGACTTGCACTGGTGCGCGAAGAGCTGCGCCGGCGGCCCGGTCTTGCGATCGTGTACTGCCCGACTCGCCGGCTCGCGGACGGCGTGGCGCGCGCGCTCCGTTTCGCGGGGGTGCGGGCCGAAGCCTATCACGCCCAGCTCAGCAAGCCCCGGCGCCGGGCGGTGCTGGAGCGCTTCACCGGGGGATCGCTCGATGCCGTCGCGGCGACCAGCGCCTTCGGCATGGGCATTGACGTCCCGGAGGTCCGGCTGGTGCTGCACTGGGGCATTCCGCCCACGCCGGAAGCCTATTACCAGGAGGCAGGCCGGGCAGGGCGGGACGGCCAGCCCGCTCGCTGCCTGCTGCTCCACCATCGGGACGACGGCGCCCTGCATCGCCGCCAACTGGATGTGACCTTTCCGGCCCCGCGGCTCCTCGAGGCGCTGTGGAGCGGCGCGCTGCCGCTGACCCGGGTGGCTCCGGAGATCGCCGCCTCGGC
>JBBIMQ010000184.1:0-5798 GCA_037444345.1 Gemmatimonadota bacterium
GGGGCGGCGCGCGGCTGGGTCCGCCCGGGGGGCCGGGGGGAAACCTCGGCCGCCATTCTCCGCTCCGCGGGGGCGGGCGGGCGGGCCCTGCTGGTGGTTGGGGCGGCCGGCGCGGGCCCGCCACTGGATCTCGAGCTGAAACATCCGGTCGCGCGCCACGACGAAGCCCAGGGCGCGGAGCGCGTCGGTCTCCGTCGCCGCGAAGATGTGGGGCACGGCGCGGTCGTCGTAGAGAACGTCCACCGGGGCCTCGAGCCCCGGGACGCGACCCGCGGCCTCCGGCGCTAGCTCCGCCTGGCGCGCCACCGCCCAGATGCCCCGTACCGGGTCCAGCAGGGGCGCGAGCGGGGGCAGAGAGTCCCACCGCTTGGTGCCGAGGACAACCAGCAGTGCGAGAAGCAGCAGGTGCGCGCCGAGCGCGGCGGGGCGAAGGCACCGGGCCATCGGCTCCAAGCTGTCGCGCCCGCCGCTCAACGGTACCTGCGCTCGAGCAGCCAGCCCCAGGGCCAGCTCGCCGGGTGGACTTTCGTGGCCGGCCCGTAGCGACCTTCGATCGGGTGGCCCTGGTTCACCCACCGAAACAGCCCACCCTCCAGGTGGGAGACGCGAGTGTAGCCGGCGCCGAGCAGCGCCCGGGCCAGGGCCGCGCTCGCCACCCCGGGCCCGTCGTAGACCACGATGGGTACGTCCCGGGGTACAGCCTCGAGCACGGCGAGATCGGGCGACGCCGGATCGAGCTGGATGGCGCCGTGAATGTGGCTCTGAAAGAACTGGTCTACCGGCCGGGCATCCACCAAGACGGGGGTGGGCCGAGCGGGGTCGGCCATCCAGGTGGCGAGCTCGGCCGGGCTCACCTGCCGGAGCTCGGGGAACTTGAGAGCCACGGCCTTCCGCACCACCAGTGCCGCCAGCGGGCTTCCATCCCACAGGAGTCCCGTCCCGACCGCGAGTAGCGCGAGGAGGGTAACAATGCTCCGGCGGTTCCAGCGTCGGTTCCCAGTCATGATGGGCCCAGGCTCCCGCGAGGAGAGGGGTTCGAGCTCGATGAACCTGACCGGGTCACTGCGGGGCCAGGCCGGCGCGCCGGTCGGGCCGTAGCAGCCGGCCCCACCACCAGCTGATCGGATGCACCCGGTCGGCCGGGCCGGCCTGGTTTTCCAGCGGCCGGCCCTCGTTGGCCCACCGGAAGATGCTGCCGGAGAGGTTCCAGACCCGGGTGAAGCCCGCGCGCCGCAAGCGCTCGGCGGCCGCGGCGCTCCGGTACCCCACGGCGCAGTAGGTCACGATCGGCGTCGAGCGGGGGAGCGCGAGGAGGTGGGCGGGGACGGGCCCGTCGGGATCAATCCGCTCGGCGCCGGGCAGGTGGCTCACGGCGTACTCGCCGGGTGACCGGACGTCGAGGAGCCGGGGGCGGGCACGGGACGAATCCGACAGCCAGGTGGCCAGTTCTTCCGGGGCGACCCACTCGACGGCCGGATGCCGGAGCCCGATCAGGCCCCGCAGAACGGGGAAGGCGAGCGAGCGTCCGACCAGAACGGTGAGTCCCAGCTTGAGTCCCCAGATGACGGCGGCGGCGAGAAGAAGCTTGTAGCGAGCCTTCACGTGCTCAACGGTGAAGCGTCAGTGGTCCACGGTCAACGGGGGAGCACCGCCCGACCGCTGGCGAACGGCGGCACCTGGAAGGCGAGCCCGGCCGCCCCGGCGCCGCCTCAGCGCCGGCCCCGACCGCCTCCGCTCCGCCCGCCACCCTTGGAGAAGTCCCCCGCCTTCCGGGTCCTGGCAAGCTGCTCGGCCTGCTTGCTCGCCAGCCGGATCATCCGCTCCGGGCTGAGCGGCTTCATGATCTGGCGCGGCTCGCCGGCGTTCAGCACGACCTTTCCTTCCTTGACTTCCGGGGTGATCGGGCGTCCCGTGGTGAGCTCGAAGGCCCCGAGGACATTCTCCCCTGCACCCTGAGCGGCTTTTACCCGCTCGATCAAGGCGTCCCGCGACGGCAACCACTCCAGGCTCACGGGCGGTTTGCCGAACGGCGTGATGGGCTGGACCAGGATGGCGAGCTTCGCGCTCGGCACGCCGGGCGGAACGCGAATCTCGCGGCCGGCCACTTCCCGGGCCCACCGCAGGGCTTCGCGTTCGGCGGGATTCGGTGCGGTGGCGCGGCCGGGGGCGGGCGCCTCGCGGGCGGCGCGACGGCGCTCCTGGCTCCGCCTGAGCGCCTTCAGGTATTCGGGTTCGTCATTGGACACGGCCGACTCCAGAAAACGCACTGGAGCGACAGAAAATAGCGCGGCGCGAAGCGGTTAGCCATCGAGGCTCTTGCCGGCGGCCAGGCGGCAGCCGGCCGGCCCGCCACTCGGGGCCGGGCAGCGCAAAGTCCCCGAACTGCCAGCGCGGTGGCTTTCCTGTTAGTTTCGTGGCGCCACCTCTCGGAGCCGGCCCTGACCAGTCCTGCCGTCGAGCCCCGCGCGGAGCGCCATCCGTCGGTCCAGCCCTGGCCTGTGATCAACTCCCTCCGGGTCCTCGCGATGGACGCGGTGGAGCAGGCGCAGTCGGGGCACCCCGGCACTCCCATGGCGCTGGCCCCGGCCGCGTTCGTTCTCTGGAACCGCCTGCTCCGCTTCGATCCCGCCGCCCCGGACTGGCCGGATCGGGACCGGTTCGTGCTCTCCTGCGGCCACGCCTCGATGCTGCTCTACGGCCTGCTGCATCTGGCCGGGTACGCGGTCTCGCTGGACGATCTGAAGCGGTTCCGCCAGTGGGGTTCGAACACGCCGGGGCATCCCGAACGCGGCCACACGCCCGGGGTGGAGACCACCACGGGCCCGCTCGGACAGGGGCTCGGCAACGCGGTCGGTCTCGCCATCGCCGAGCGGTACCTGGCGCAGCGCTTCAACCGGCCCGGCTACGAGGTCGTGAACCACCGGGTGTGGGCCTTCGCGAGCGATGGCGATCTGATGGAGGGCGTGGGGAGCGAGGCGGCCTCGCTGGCGGGCCATCTGCGGCTAGGAAAGCTCAACCTGATCTACGACGACAATCACATCACGATCGACGGGGACACCGCGCTCGCTTTCAGCGAGGACGTGCCCCGGCGCTTCGAGGCCTACGGGTGGCACGTGCAGCGGGTCCGGGACGGCAACGATCTCGAGGCGATCGCTCGGGCGCTCGACCATGCTCGCGACGAGATCACCCGGCCCTCGCTGATCGTGCTGCGCACGCACATCGCCGACCCGGCGCCCAACAAGCGCGACACCGCCGCGGCGCACGGCGCCCCCCTTGGCGCCGAGGAGGTGCGCCGGACCAAGGCGATCCTGGGCTGGCCTGACGAGCCGTTTCACGTGGCGCCGGAGGCGCTGGCCTGGCGGGAGTTCTGCCGGACCCGCGGCCGGGAGGCGCATGCGGCCTGGCGAGACCTGTTCGCCCGCTATGGGCGGGAACACCCGGCCCTGGCCGCCGAGTTCGAGCAGTGGTTGTCGGGCCGGCTGCCGGACGGCTGGGACGAGGGCCTGCCCGCCTTCACCCCCGCCGACGGCAACCTGGCCACCCGGCAGGCCTCGGCGCGGGTCCTCAACGCCCTGGCTGCGAGGCTCCCCAACTTGATCGGGGGTTCCGCCGACCTCACCGAGAGCACCGGGGTCGAGATCAAAGGGGGTGGGAGGTACGGGCCCGCGGCCACCGGCCGCAAGGGGCGCTGGGGAGTGCGGGAGCATGCGATGGCCGCCTGCCTGAACGGCATGGCCGCGCACGGCGGGCTCCGGCCCTTCGGGAGCACGTTCCTGGTCTTCACCGACTACTGCAAGCCGGCGATCCGGCTCTCGGCCCTGATGGGCCTGCCGGTGATCTACATCGCCACCCACGATTCGATCGGCCTCGGGGAAGATGGCCCGACTCACCAACCCATTGAACAGCTCGCCACGTTGCGAGCCACGCCCAACCTGGTGGTGATCCGCCCGGCCGACGCTACCGAGACGGTCGAGGCGTGGAAACTGGCGGTGCGCCGGACCAGCGGGCCCACCGTCCTGGTCCTCACCCGGCAGAAGGTGCCGGTCCTCGACCGGAGTCGCCTGGCACCGGCCTCGGGGGTGGCACGGGGCGGCTACGTGCTGTGCGATTGCGAGGGCCCACCCGAGGCCATCGTGATCGCGACCGGCTCGGAGGTGCACCCGGCGCTCGCGGCCGTGGAGCGCTTGCAGCGGGAGGGGGTCAAGGCGCGACTGGTGTCTCTTCCCTCCTGGGAACTGTTCCAGGCCGAGCCGGAGAGCTATCGTGAGTCCGTTCTTCCCGCCGCGGTCCGGGCCCGGGTCTCGGTGGAAGCCGCGGCCACCTTGGGGTGGAGCCGGTTCGTGGGCGACCGGGGTGTGGCCATCGGGCTGGATCGCTTCGGCGCCTCGGCGCCGGGCGAACGCCTGATGCAGGAGATGGGTTTCACCGCGGAACGGGTTTACGAGGCGGTGAAATCGGTCACGGGAAAACGGCTGAGCTCATCGGATGGCTGACCCCAGCCGGGTCATGGCGAGGGCCGGGGTCTGGGCCCGACCCGCCGAACGGTACGAGGAGGAGCGAGCCTGACTCGATGCCAGCCCTTTTCCCGTCGCGCGTCCCGCCTGGTGCCGGCGGGACCGAGGCCCTGACCTCCAACGCTTTCGCTTCTATCTTGCTCCCGATGGCTTCCAACCCGCTGCTCCGTCTGGCCCGATTGGGTCAGAGTCCCTGGTACGATTTCATCACCCGCGATCTGGTCATCTCGGGCGAGCTGGCCCGGCTCATCGCCGAGGACGGCCTCCGGGGGATGACGACGAACCCGACGATTTTCGAGAAGGCGATCCAGGGCAGCGACCTTTACGACGAGGACATCCGCCGGTATGCGGCGGAGGGCAAGACCCCGGCGGAGATCTTCGAGGCTCTGGCAGTGGAGGACGTGCGGGCGGCCTGCGATCTCTTTTTGCCGCTGCACCGGGCGAGCGGCGGGCGGGACGGGCTGGTGTCCATCGAGGTGTCGCCGCACCTGGCGCGGGACGCGGCGGCGACGGGGGCCGAGGCGGAGCGGCTCTGGCGGCGGATCGCCCGGCCCAACGCGATGATCAAGATCCCGGGCACCAGGGAGGGCCTGCCGGCCATCGCAGGCTGTCTGGCGACCGGGATCAACGTGAACGTGACGCTGCTCTTCAGCGTGGCGCGCTACCGCGAGGTGGTGGACGCGTTCATGGAGGGGCTGGAGCGGCGGGTGGCGGCGGGGGCACCGGTGGCCGGCATCAGCTCGGTGGCGAGCTTTTTCGTCTCGCGGGTGGACGGGAAGGTGGACCCGATCCTGCGGCGCCATCCGGCCGGACCCACCGGGCTCGAGGGCACGGCCGCGATCGCCAACGCCTGCGCCGCCTATGCTGCCTTCGAGGAGCTGTTCGCCACCCCGCGGTGGCAGGCGCTGGCGGCCCGCGGGGCCCAGGTGCAGCGCCCGCTCTGGGCCTCGACCAGCACCAAGGACCCGAGCTACTCGGACGTGCATTACGTCGAGGCGCTGATCGGCGAGCGGACCGTGACCACCTTGCCGCCGGCCACGTTCGCCGCCTATCGCGACCACGGGCGCCCGGAACTCCGGATTCGCGCCGGAGTCGCTCGGGCCCCGGAAACCCTTCGCCGGCTGGCCGAGCTCGGGGTTGATCTCGACCAGATCACCGGCGAGCTCGAGGTGGAGGGGGTGAGGCTGTTCGCGGCGTCGTTCGAGTCCCTGCTCCGGGTGATCGAACAGAAGGCTGCGGAGCTGGTGGACTGACCGAATCTCGGCTCACCGCATGCTCGCCACG
>JBBIMQ010000185.1:0-4417 GCA_037444345.1 Gemmatimonadota bacterium
GGCCGCCTCGCTCATCGGGGCCCGGGCCGGGCGGCGGCGGCCCGGCCTCATACTTCCTCCCCGCCCAGCTCGTAGCGCTCGTCCACCATCGCGCTCAGCCGGCTCAGGACCTCGCGCAGCCGGGGGATCGAGGGATCGCCGCTCCGGGCCCAGACCACGATGTCCCACGGCTCCTCGGCAAAGGCGTCAGGCGGCATCGCCTCCTCCGCCGCAGTCCACAAGATGTCCTCGATGCTCCCGGCCGGATCCGCCCAGATACCGATCTCGTCCACCTCTGGATCGAGCTCCGGCGGCAGGTCCGCCTCGGCGATCGCCTCGTCGAAGATCCCCGCGACCCGCTCGGCATCGCTGCCGCCGCAGACGATCCCGAAGGCACGATGCTGGATCAGCGCCGCGGCGAAGGCGTGGGTGATCTCCCGTGCCGCCGGGGTGCCCCGGTCCACCCAGAGCACCGCGATGGACGTCCGATCGGTGCCGGCCGAGGCCGGGGGGGCGAGGTCCAGCGACAGCACGGTGGACAGGAAGACCCGCTTGTCTTCGTGATCGGGGAAGCGGGTGAGGGGCATGTTGGCAGGTGGACGGTCAGCGGTACGCGCGCCTGGTGTGGATGGGAAGCGGGGACGGGTGCGGCGGCCCGGGCCCCACAGGCCCATCCCGCCGTCCCGTGTGGCTTCGCCAGCTCCGGCCTGCTCTAGATAGGCATCTCCTCCCGCACCAGCGCCAGGATGGCGCCCTGAGGAACGACCAGGTACTTCTTGTCCTCGAAGGTGATCTCGACTGCCGCCTTGCGGAAGAAGATCGCGTGGTCGCCGACCCGCGCCTGCATCGGGCGCCAGCGGAGCTGCCGCTCCCCGACCTTCCACGGCTCGTCGTCCGTGGTGTAGTCGGGCAGCGGATCGCCCGGCCCCACGGCGATTACGAGCCCGGACTGCACCTGCTGGGTTTCGATGGCGGTCGGCGGCAGGTACAGCCCCACCCGGGTCCGCTCCTCCCCCTCCTCGGGGGTGATGAGCACCCGGTCGCCGACCAGGATGAGCTGTTTTCTGGGAAAGTCCATGGCCGTGAAACCGCTCACTGGCCGTTGCTGTTCCCGATGGCCAGCACTCGCAGACTCCGGGTGCCGCCCGGCAGGCGAAGCTCGATCTCGTCTCCCACCTTCCGACCCCGAAGTGCCCGCCCGAGCGGCGAACCCAGCGAGATATGGCCGGCCTCCACGTCCATCATTTCGGCCACGACCAGAGTGAAGACTTCCTGCTCGTTGGTCTCGAGGTCCAGCACGGTCACCCGGCTCCCGAGCCCGACCTGGTCGGCAGGGGGGTCGGCATGGAGCATCTGGCTCAACTGGCCCAGCCGCTGGTGCAGCTGCCCGAGTCGGGCCTGGACGAAGTGCTGCCGTTCCAGGGCCGCCTTGTATTCCGAGTTCTCGCGGAGATCGCCCAGCTCCGCCGCGCGGGCGATCGCCTGGGGAATGATCACGTTGAGCTCGTGGGTGAGCTGCTCGATCTCGGCACCGAGCTTTTCGCGCACTTCACGCAGCATGATGGAACTCGCAAAAAAGGAAACGGCCCGGGACTGGAATAAGGTGACCCGGGGCGTTCATGACACCGGCCCAAAGTTAAGGCCCAGCGGTGATTCGGGCCATATGCAGTAGCTAGTTCATTGAAATACATGAAGTTACAGCGTGTTCCGGACCGCCCCGCTCCGGACGGTCGTTCGGGGGCGTGGCCCGCCCGAGCCTGCGCCCCGAAGATTTCCCGACCCCCGTGCTGCGGATCGAGGGAGCTAGCAGGAGGCCAGAGCGGGGCCCGAGCTATCTTTCGCGGAGTGAGCGGCCATCGCCTGCCTCATCTCGGATCCGTGGGCCGCGGGATTCTTGTCCTCGCGATCCTCGCGAGCTCCGCCCTTTCGCGGGCGGGGGCCCAGGCGCAGGACAGCGCGGGGCCGCCCATCGCACCGGACTCGGTCGCCGCAGCGCTCCTGGTGGATGTGCGGGCGCTCGATCCCGCGATCGCCGTCGAGGCCCGCTACGCCACCGCGAACAACTTCACGGGGGCGCCACTTCCAGGCTACGAGGCCAACCGCGTGCTGCTCCGGCGCGAAGCCGCGGCAGCGCTGGCGCGGGTGGAGCGCCGGCTGGCCGCGCGCGGCCTCGGGCTCAAGGTCTTCGACGGCTACCGACCGGTCCGGGCCACCAGGGCCATGGTGGACTGGGCCCGGCGGACCGGACGGGCCCACCTCGTCGAGGAGGGCTACATCGCGGCCCGGAGCCGGCACAACCTGGGTCTCGCCGTGGATCTCACCCTGGTGGACCGGTTGACCGGCGCGGCGCCGGACATGGGGACGCCGTACGACGACTTCAGCGAAGCGGCCCATACCGCCAACGCTTCGGGCGAGGTCGCCAGGCGCCGGCAGCTCCTGGTCGACGCGATGAGCGCCGAGGGGTTCGTGAATTACGAGAAGGAGTGGTGGCACTTCAGCTACCAGGTGGCGGGGGAGGCGCCGGCCTTCGATCTGGTGGTGCGCTAGGGGCGTTGGCAGCACTCGCCGCCGGTTCTTAGCCGCTCCGCGGGCGCCCCGCCGACAGCCACGCCGCGAGGTTCCGCTCGATCTGGCGGGCATGGACCTCCAGGTGCTCGCTGTAGAGCTCCAGCCACTTCTCGACGCCGTAGCTCGGATGCTCGGTGTGCCGGCCGGTCCGCTGCCAGTCCGCCTCGGTGAGCCGCTCGAGCAGCGGGACCGTGTTGGCTCGAACCGCTCTCACGGTGGCGAGCGCGAGTGGGAGCGGGTGGCTGTGGTAGTCGAGGGACCGGGCCCAGCGGTCCTGGTCGTAGCCCACGATCAGCGGTTCGGGCTCGGCGAGGAGGTAGCGGAGCCGCATGTGCGCGTTGGTTTCGCTGTCGGCGCAGTGAACCACGACCTCGTGCGCGCTCCACCTGCCAGGTGCCGGCCGCCAGGTGCGGGCCTCGGGTGGCACCTGGGCCAGGGCGGCCTCCAGGCGATCGGGCCCTGCTGCGTACTGGCGGATGCGGAGGCTGCGCTCGGCGGGGGTCATCAAGGCTCCCGTGGACGGGAAGACGACAGGAAGGTAGGGCGGCAGCACGGCAGGATGGTAGGGCGGTTTGCCACCCGGCCTCTCGGGGATAAATTACCGTCCGCCTGCCGGAAGGGGGACTGGATGACGCGGGCCGGTTCGAGAATTCGCTTGACGCCACCCTCGTGAATAGATATTCTCCCCGCGGCATTTTCGTGCCTTGGCGTTTCCCCGCTCATAGGACGAGCCTTTCGATGCCCGACCGAACGGTGTCAGGCCGGCGGCTATCCCCATGGGCGCCGGCGCTCGCGGCGCTTGCCCTCGCGCTGGTGGCCTGCGCGCCGGAGCATTTTCCCCAGACCACGCTGATCCCGCGGGGGGACTTCGGCCGGATGGGGGACGAGGTCTTCCGCAAGACGGTGTTCTGGGCCGCCGTCGTCTTCGTGCTGGTCGAGGGGGCGCTGCTCTTCGCCATGTGGAAGTTCCGGGCCCGCCCGGGTGCCCCGGAGCCGGTCCAGACCCACGGCAACACGCTCCTCGAGATCGTCTGGACCATGATCCCGGCCTTCATCCTGGCGATGATCGCGGTCCCCACGGTCCGGACCATCTTCCGGCAGGCCCAGCGCCCCGGTCCCGACGCGCTGCAGGTGGAGGTGATCGGGCATCAGTGGTGGTGGGAGTTCCGGTATCCCCAGCTCGGGATCACCACGGCCAACGAGCTGCACGTGCCGGTGGGCCGCACGGTGAATCTCGAGATGACCACGGCGGACGTGATCCACAGCTTCTGGCTGCCGCAGTTCGCGGGCAAGCGCGACGTGATGCCGAACCGGCAGAGCAACCTCTGGTTCACGGCGGAGGTCGCGGGGAACTACCCAGCGCAGTGTGTGGAGTTCTGCGGGCAGCAGCACGGCCGGATGGCGTACCGCATCGTGGCCCAGCCGGCCGACTCGTTCGACGCCTGGGCAGCGGCCTTCAACCAGCCCCCCCGGAGCTACCGCGACAGCACGGTTCCGCACGATCCGTTGCTGGTCAAGGGCGAGCAGCTCTTTACCCAGAAGGGGTGCGTGGGGTGCCACTCGATGCATCCGGCGCTGCCTCTTCCCGGGCCCAACCTGCACCACATCGGGAGCCGGACCCACATCGCCGCGGGGACGCTGGTGAATACCGACGAGAATCTGGCCCGCTGGATCCAGGACCCGCAGGGCTGGAAGCCAGGCGTGTTGATGCCGAACCTCGGGCTCACGGACGAGGAGACCCGGGCGCTGGTGGCGTACTTGCGATCGCAGCAATAGGACGGGTCGCTCCCGCGGGACGGATCTGAGGGCCGGGATCCGCCCGAGCGGGGAGGGCGGGGGGCGGGGGGGGGAGGAAACCGCGAGGCTCGAT
>JBBIMQ010000185.1:4427-5774 GCA_037444345.1 Gemmatimonadota bacterium
ACAGGGATCGGGACTATGGCGACGACGGCGGTCGAGAAGGCTGCTCCACCGGTTGGAGAGCCGAAGGGGTTGTGGAGCTGGCTCACCACGGTGGACCACAAGCGGATCGGGATCCTGTACGGGGCGACCGCGTTTCTCTGCTTTCTGCTGGGCGGCATCGAGGCGGTGATCATCCGGCTCCAGCTCTGGCAGCCGGAGAACACGCTGGTGTCGGCGGCGCGCTTCAACGAGCTGTTCACGATGCACGGCACCACCATGATTTTCCTCGGGGTGATGCCGCTTTCGGCGATGTTCTTCAACTACATCATCCCGTTGCACGTGGGCGCTCGGGACGTGGCCTTCCCCCGGCTCAACGCCTTCAGCTACTGGGTGTTCCTCTCGGGGGCCATCCTGCTCAACCTGAGCTGGTTCTTCGGCGCGGCCCCGAATGGCGGGTGGTTCGGCTACGCCAACCTTACGAGCAAGCAGTACTCCCCCGGTCTCCACATCGACTTCTGGACCGTGGGTCTCCAGGTGCTGGGCATCGCGTCGCTCGCGGCGGCGGTGAACTTCTTCGTGACGGTGATCAATCTCCGCACGAAGGGCATGAAGATGATGTACCTGCCGATGTTCACCTGGATGAGCTTCATCACCCAGATCCTCTTGCTTCTCGCCTTCCCGGTGATCACGGTGGCCCTGGTCTTCCTGATGATCGATCGGAGCTTCGGGACCAGCTTCTTCGTGCCCGCGGGCGGCGGCGATCCGGTGCTCTGGCAGCACCTGTTCTGGATCTTCGGCCACCCCGAGGTGTACATCCTGATCCTTCCCGCCTTCGGCATTGTCTCGGAGGTGCTGCCGGTCTTCTCGCGGAAGCCGCTGTTCGGCTATGCCGCGATGGTCTTCTCTGGCGCGTTCATCGCGTTCCTGGGTTTCGGGGTGTGGGCTCACCACATGTTCGCGGCCGGCATGGGGCCGTTCGCCGATGCGTTTTTCTCGCTCGCCACGATGATGATCGCCGTGCCGACGGGGGTGAAGATCTTCAACTGGCTGGGCACGATGTGGGGCGGGCAGATCAGCTACCGGTCACCGATCCTCTTCGCGCTCGGGATGATCGCGCTCTTCATCATCGGCGGCCTGTCCGGCGTGATGCACGCCTCGCCGCCGGCGGACCTGCAGCAGACGGATACCTATTTCATCGTGGCTCACTTCCACTACGTGCTCTTCGGCGGCAGCATCTTCGGCCTCACGGCGGGGGCGTACTACTGGTGGCCCAAGATGTTCGGCCGGATGCTCGATGAGGGGCTGGGGAAGATTCATTTCTGGCTGATGTTCATCGGCGCCAACATCACCTTCTTCCCGCAGCACTTC
>JBBIMQ010000186.1:0-5759 GCA_037444345.1 Gemmatimonadota bacterium
AAACGGCGCGGAAGCGCTGGATCAGGTGGACCGGCACGCCCCCGACATCATCGTGCTGGACCTCAACCTGCCGGGCCTGGACGGCTATTCGGTGCTCTCCGAGATCCGGTCCCGCACCGCGACCCGGCACATCCCGATCATCGTGCTCACGGCCAAGGGCGACGAGGACAACGAGGTACGCGTCTTCGAGCTCGGCGCCGACGATTTCCTGACCAAACCCTTCCGGGCCAAGGCGCTGTCCAAGCGGCTGGAAGTGGTGCTCACTCGCAGGCGGAGCTGACCTCCTTCCCCTCGCTTCCCGATCCGGCTGCCGCCCTGGCGCTGGTCAAGCCTGCGGTGCGGGCGCAGGCCGCCTACCGTCTCGAGGCGCCGGCCTCCCCGCGCAAGCTCAACCAGAACGAATCGCCCTTCGACGTGCCCGCCGACCTGAAGCAGCGGATTCTCGAGCGCGCGGCGCAGGCGCCGTGGAATCGCTACCCGGCGTTCGTGCCGCAGGCCCTCACCCAGGCGCTGGCGGCCCGTCACGACTGGGTGCCGGAGGGCGTGCTGGTGGGCAACGGGTCGAACGAGTTGATCCAGGCGACCCTGGCCGTCATCGTGGGCGAGGGCGACCCCGTGGTCGCCCCCAGCCCCACGTTCGCCCTGTACCGACTCCTCACCGCAGTGAACGGCGGGCGGTACGTGCCCGTCCCGCTCGGCGAGGAGTTCCGCTACGACGTGGACGCCCTGGTGGCGGCGGCGCGCCGGGAGCGTGCCCGGGTGATCGTGCTCAATTCGCCCAACAACCCGACCGGCTCCGCGCTGCCGGAGGGCGCGGTCGAGCGGCTCCTCCGCGAAACCAGCGCCCTCGTCCTGTGCGACGAGGCCTACCAGGACTTCGGCGGCCCCTCGGCTCTCGACCTGCTCCCTCGCGAGCCGCGGGTGGTCGTGCTCCGCACCTTCTCCAAGGCGATGGGCATGGCCGGCCTCAGGTTCGGCTACGGCCTCGCCCATCCCGCCCTCGCCCGGGAGATCGCCAAGGCCAAGCTCCCTTACAACGTGAACGCGGTGACCCTGGCCGCAGCCGAGGCGGCGCTCGAAGCCCGCGACCGCTTCGCGGCCCAGGTAGCCGCGATCCGGGCGGAGCGCGAACGCCTGGTCGCGCTGCTCCAGACGGTGCCGGGGCTCCACCTCTTCCCCACGGCCGCCAATTTTGTTCTGGTCCGCTGCGAATCGGTGCCGGCCCGCACCGTCTTTCGCCGGCTGGTCGAGGAGTACGGAATTCTGGTCCGGGATGTCTCCGGCGGGGATCGGCTGGCCGAGTGCCTCCGGATCTCGGTCGGGACGGCGGAGGACACGGACGCGCTGGTGGCGGCCCTGCGGTCCATCCTGGACGGCGCCCGCTAGCTCGGGGTGGCCGGGGCCGGGGGCCGGGGCCAGGGGCTTGGGGCTTCGAGGCCTTCCAGCCTACCTTTCGCCTGGCCGGACCCCGCGGGACGAACCTCGTCAGCGGCACCGGAATGTCCGCCCCGTTTCAGGATCGCCATGCCCCGCGCTTCCCGACTCACCCGGAAGACCCGGGAAACCGAGATCGCCGTTTCCCTCGAGCTCGACGGGCAGGGCGCTGCCCGGGTGCACACCGGCATCGGTTTCTTCGACCACATGCTCGAGGCACTGGCCCGCCACGCCCTCCTCGACCTGGAGCTCACGGCACGGGGCGACCTCCAGGTAGACGGCCACCATACCGTGGAGGACACCGGCATTGTGCTGGGCCAGGCCATGCGGGAAGCCCTGGGCGACCGCGCCGGGATCTGGCGCTACGGCGATGCCCATGTGCCGCTCGATGACGCGCTGGTGCGGGCGGTGGTGGACGTGTCGGGCCGGCCGTATCTGGCCTACGGCGTCGAGATCGCCAGGTGGCAGATGCTGGGCGATTTCGACGTCTTCCTCACACCGGAATTCTTCCGTGCCCTGGTGCTCAACGCGGGGCTCACCGTGCACCTCGACCTGGTCCGGGGCGAGAACCCGCACCACATTGTCGAGGCCACCTTCAAGGCCTTCGCCCGGGCCCTCGAGCAGGCCATCCGGCTCGACCCGCGGGTGCGCGGGGTGCCGTCCACCAAGGGTGTGCTGTGATCGTCGTGGTGGACTACGGGGTGAACAACCTCCGGAGCGTGGTCCGGGCCCTGGGCGCCGCGGGACACACGGCGCTCCTCACGGCCGATCCCGGGGCCGTGCGCGCTGCCCCCCGGGTGGTGGTCCCCGGGGTGGGCCACTTCGGCCAGGCAGCCAGGAACCTGCGCGCGAGTGGGCTGGACGCTGCCATCCGTGACGTCGTCCAGGCCGGCCGGCCGGTCCTGGGCATCTGTCTCGGGATGCAGCTCTTCTTCGCCCGGAGCGAGGAGGCGCCGGAGGCCCGCGGGCTGGCGCTCTTGCCAGGCGAAGTGCACCGGTTCCGGGTCCCGCTGCCCGTGCCGCACGTGGGCTGGGCCGGAGTCGAGCTCACCCCGCAGGGGCGCCGGCACCGGGTGCTCGCCGCCCTCGCTGGCGACGGACCCCAGTTCTTCTACCACGTCCACAGCTATCACCCGGCGGCGCTCCCCGACGAGACCGTCCTCGCCCTGGGCCACTACGGCGAGCCGTTCCCCACCATCGTGGGCCGCGACAATGTGCTCGGCGTCCAGTTTCACCCCGAGAAGTCGCAACGCGCTGGCCTCGACCTCCTGGGCCGCTTCGCCGAGTGGGAGCCGTGACCCGCGTCCGGGTCGCCTTCGTGGATGTGTATCCGGTCCGCCGCCGGGCAGGAGCCCTCGAGGTGCTGCTGCTCCGGCGCGCAGCCGGGGGGCGCTGCCCGGGGGTTTGGGAGGTGGTGCACGGCAGCGTGGAGGAGGGAGAGCGCCCCGTCGAGACGGCCCTCCGCGAGTTGCGCGAAGAAACCGGGCTCGTCCCCGAACGGTGCTACAATCTGAGTCGGGTGGAGATGTTCTACCGGCACCGGGCCGACGAGATCGGGCTCATCCCGGTCTTCGCCGCCTTCGTCGGGGCCGGAGCGGTCCGCCTGAGTGGCGAGCACGACGCGTTCGCCTGGCTTCCGCTCGGCGATGCCAGGACTCGCCTGGCCTGGCCCCGCGAGCGCCGGGCCCTGGGCGACCTGGAGCTCTTGCTCGGGACCGGAGACGCGGGGGCCTTGGAGGACGTACTTTTGATCGAACCGGAGGGCGAATGACGGATGGCGGGCCGCGAGCGGCCGGCCAGGTCCCGTGCACCTCGGAGTCCGCGCGTTCCCCGGTTCTCGCCCCCCGCCGCCCGTAACCCGTTCCCGGTTGCCTGGAGGTCTCCCTGCTCGCCCGCCGCATCATCCCCTGCCTCGACGTCGCCAGCGGGCGCGTGGTCAAAGGGGTCCACTTTCAGTCTCTCCGCGATGCCGGCGATCCTGTCGAGCAGGCCGCGCGCTACGACGCCGAGGGGGCCGATGAGCTGGTCTTCCTCGACATCTCGGCCAGTCACGAGGCCCGGCGGACCACCCTGGAGATGGTCGCGCGCGTCGCGGACACGATCTTCATCCCGTTCACCGTGGGCGGCGGCATCCGCTCGGCGGAGGACGCGGGACTCGCGCTCCGCGCAGGCGCGGACAAGGTGGCCGTGAATACGGCCGCCGTGCGCGATCCGGACCTGGTGCGCCGTCTCGCCGACAGCTTCGGCAGCCAGTGCGTGGTCGTGGCCGTGGACGTGCGCCGGCTGCCCCCGGCCCCCGGCGGCGCGCCCCGGTGGGAGGTGTACATCACCGGCGGCCGCGAGCCCACCGGCCTCGATGCCCTCGAGTGGCTTGGCCGGTGCGAGGCGCTCGGCGCCGGGGAGATCCTCCTCACCTCGATGGATCGCGACGGCACCCGCGAAGGGTACGACCTCGCCCTGGTGCGGAGTGCTGCGACCCGGGTGCGCATTCCCGTCATCGCTTCGGGCGGCGCCGGGGAGCTCGAGCATCTGGCCCAAGCCCTCGAGGCGGGAGCACACGGTGTCCTTGCCGCCTCCATCTTCCACGACCAGGGCTGCTCCCTGCCAGAGGCCCGGGCCTATTTGCGGGGCCGGGGCTTTACGGTGCGACCATGATTGCGCTCTTCTCGCTCGACCTGCTCCTCGCCCTCATCCTGGTACTCTTGCCCCCCGCCACCCGTGCTGCACCCTGCCTGCGGCTCGAGCGCGCGGGCACCGTGGTTCGGGGAGACGTCAAGGTGTGCGCCGGCCGGTACCGGATCCCCGATCCCGGCGAACGTGGCGTCATCGTGATCGCCGCGCCGGGAGCGACGCTCGATCTGACCGGGGTCACCCTGGAGTCGGGCGACTCCGTGCCCAGCCGCTTCACCGGCATCGGGATCGCAAGCCGCAGGGTGGACAGTGTGACCATCCGCGGTGGACGGATCCGGGGGTACCGGTTCGGCATCCTGCTGGAAGGCGGGAGCGGTCACCAGGTGAGCGGGGTCAACCTGAGCGGCTCCCGGGCCCAGGCGTTGCGCTCCACGCCGGAGCGCTACGACGAGGCCGACTGGCTGGACATCTTCCACCCCGACACCTTCGAGACCTACGGGGCGGGGCTCTATCTCAAGGGCACCCGCGGTGCCCGGGTGTCGGGGGTCACCGCCCGGGGTGCCCAGAACGGTATTGGCCTCTTCGAGAGTCGCGAGGCGGTCGTGGTGGACAACGACGTCTCCGGCAACTCGGGATGGGGGATCCATCTCTGGAAATCCTCTCGCAACACCATCCTCCGCAACCGGGCCCATCACAATGTGCGCTGCGAGAGTCCGGCTTATCGCCGGGGCTGCGACAGCGCCGGCCTCCTTCTCCGCGAGCGGAGCGACTCCAACTTCATCGCCGAAAACGACCTCACCTGGTCCGGCGACGGGTTCTTCCTGAGCGCCCAGCGGGAGTACCTGAGCCCGTCCATCGGCAACGTGGTCATTCGGAACGACGCCTCGCACGCCTATCACAATGCCTTCGAGGCCACCTTCAGCGGCTGGAACGTGTTTCTCGAGAACCGCGCCGACAGCTCGGACTACGGATTCTGGCTGGGCTATTCGCGGAGCAACGTGGTGCGCCAGAACCTGGTGATCGGGTCGCGGACCGCCGGCATCGCCATCGAGCATGGGGGCGAGAACGAGCTGGCGGGGAACACCATCATCGGAGGGGAGGTCGGCATTCGCCTCTTCGCCCCGACCTCCGGCGGCGACCCGAGTACCGATTACCGGATCACCGACAACACGATCGCCAAGGTGCGGCGCGGCATCGTGCTCGAGCGTACCACCGGGGTGCGGCTGCTCGGCAACCTCTTCGACGCCGTGCAGGACGCGCTGGTGGTGGACGCGACCGGCGCTGACGCCCGGGTGACCGGCAACGTCTTTCTCGGTGTGGCCCGCTGGTACGTGGACGCGGTGACCCTCGATGCTGGCGGCAACTACTGGGCCGCCGCGAGTGCCGATTCGGTGCGGGCCCGGGTCCGGGGCCAGGTGACCCTGGACCCCTTCCGTCAGGCGCGGGAGGCGGGGTATTAGGGGCGGAGGGCCGCTCCCCTCCAGTCATTGCGAGGAGGCGCGGGAGGCCCCTCTCTCCAGTCATTGCGAGGAGGCGCCGCAGGCGCCGACGAAGCAATCCCGCACCCCCGGCACCGAGCCCGCGCCGCCGGCGCCACGATCCCTGGTGCTGGTAGCCGGGACCGGCCGGATTGCTTCGCGCCCCCTCGCTCTGCTCGGGGGGCGCTCGCAATGACAGGGAGAGCCCCCTCGCTC
>JBBIMQ010000187.1:0-5750 GCA_037444345.1 Gemmatimonadota bacterium
GACGGTTCGATCGTCCTCGACGACCAGGATCTTCATGACGCGGGCCTGGAGCCCCCCACCGCGCGGCTCACCCGCCCCGCGGCCACCGGCAGGAACACCTGGAACGTGGAGCCTCGCCCCGGCACACTGTCCACCTCGATCCGCCCGCCGTGCTCGGCCACGAGGCCGTAACAGATCGAGAGCCCGAGCCCGGTGCCCCGCCCCGGCGGTTTGGTGGTGTAGAACGGCTCGAAGATCTTCGAGAGCTCGGTCCGCGGGATGCCCACCCCGGTGTCCTCGATCTCCACCTGGACCTCGTCGTCATGGACCTGGCCCGGGAAGGCCCGCACCGTCAGCGAGCCGCCGTGCTCCATCGCGTCCAGCGCGTTCAGCATGAGCGCCATGAACACCTGGATCAATTGTTCCGCGTTGGCGTGGACGGTGGGCAGATCGTCGGCCAGCTCGCGCCGCACCTCCACCCGCTTGGATCGCTCGTGGTGCTGGACCAGAAAGAGCGTGTCCTCCAGGATCGTGGCGAGGTTCACCGGCCCTTTGGCCTTGCCCTTGGGCCGGCTGAAGTCGAGCAACCCGTCCACGATCCGCTCGCAGCGCTGCACTTCCTTGTCAATGATATCGAGGTACTCGCGGAACACCCCCTGGTGGGCCGGGGGCACCTCGTCGTCCACCCGGTTGGACAGCGCGGCGACACAGGCGCCGATAGTCGCGAGCGGGTTGTTGATCTCGTGCATGACACCGGCGGCGAGCTGGCCGATGGCCGCGAGCTTCTCGCTCTGGAGAATCCGCTGCTGCGCCACGTGCGCCTCGGTGACATCCTCGCCGATGGTGATGACGTGGGTGATGGTCTCGCCGTCCTGGCGCATGGGAATCTTGCTGATCCGGTAGTACTTGGTGTCGCCCCCCGCCCCGACCTCGATTTCCATCTGCCGGATCTCGCCGGTGCGAAAGACCTGGTCGAATTCGTCCTTGAGCTGCTCGGCGGGCTGCCGAGTGAGCACCTCGAACACCGGCCGGCCCACCACCTCGTCGCGGCGGAGTCCCTGGGTGCCCATCTCGCGCTTGCGATTCCAGATCTGAATCCGGTACTCCCGGTCCACCACGTATAGCCCCACCGGCAGGCAGTCGATCACGAGGGTAATGAACCGGCGCTGTTCCTCGATCTCGCGGGACCGAAGCGCCACCTCGTAGGCCAGGTCCTCCGAGAGCTCGATGGAGGCGAGAAACGGAGCCAGCACGTCGGCGATGATGGGGAGCCACCCGTCCCGCGCGGGGGGGGCCGGGGCCGGCGTCACCTCCAGCATGCCGAGCCGCTCGCCCTCGTGCAGTAGCGGGAGTCGGAGCGTATCCGGCCCCACCTCCGGCAGTACGGCGAAGGACCGGCTGGTGCGGGGGCCGGCGTGCCCGCTCGGCGCCGCGATGGCGCGCAGGGTGGTCGCGTTGGGCTCGCGGAGCCACAGCAACACGCGCTCGGCCTGCAAGCCCTCGCGCAGCGCCTCCGCCACCCGTCCCAGGGTCTCCTCTGCGCCGAGCCCTGAATTGAGGAGCCGCGCCACGCGGCCTACCAGCGAAAGGCCGTTGTCAGCCATGGAATCGCCAGGAATCGGTGGTTGTCATGCCCTCCGGCCTGCTGGCTCCTGGTGCTCGGACGTGCGGGGCGCCGGGCGCCGAAAGCAGGCTCCGCCGCACGTCGCCCGCGCCCCGCGCCCCGCGCCCTGCACCCCGGGGAGCTTCCCCCACCCCACCCGGCCAGCGGCACGCCCGTATGATGCAATACCCGGCAGCGGGCGGAAAGACCAGCGACCGGGGACCCGGACCGCCATCGGGCAAGCGCGAGGAGGCCAGCCGCGCTGCGCGCCGCCCTCATGAAATGGTAGCCCGGACGACCGGGAGGGCCCCGAGCTGGTTCCACTCGAGGGCGGGCGGAGTCGCCCCAGAGCTTGTCGAGTGAGGAGGGCGGGAGCGAGGAGCGCCCGGCGCGCCAACTGCCCCCCCGTCCTGCCGCCCCTCAGACCGGCCGGAAGGCGAGCGCGAGGCCCGCCAGCCCGGCAACGACCAGTGCCGCCATCCACGCCCAGGTCGCTCCCAGCCCCGCCTCGCTCGGCAGGATTCGAATCTCGAGCCCGGTGTCGTCGCCGGCCCGGGGTGTCGCCGCGACGGTGCGAGCGTAGTGGACCCCCGAGATCGTCACCCGCTCCAGGGGCGGCCGGGGAGCCGGGTCGAGTGTCGCCTCGCTGACCCCTGCGCCCACGGCGATCTCGGGCAGGCGGGCGCGCTGCACGCCGTCGGCCGTGGCGGCGATCTCGATCAGCCGGCGCATGGTAGTGAGTCGGACCTCGGTCGCTCGAGCCGCGACTCCGCGCAGATGTTCGGCCAGCGCGATGGCGGTGACCACGAGGCCGAGCCCCGCCGCCAGTGCCGCGGCGGCGCGGCGGCCGGGCGGCACAGCTGGCTGCACGCGCACTCCCACGAGGAGGAGCAGCACCAGGGTGACCAGGGCGATGCTTCCGATCCACGCCAGCGGGCCCGGGCTCGGGTGGCCCAGCCCCCCCCACACGGCAATCCAGCCCAGCACCTCCCGCCGGTCGCGATCGAACAGCGGAGCGAGCGCGGTCCGGTACCTGGAGTGGGTCGCGACAGCGCTCGGGGCACCCCGATCGAGGAGCGCGGCGATCGGATCGGGAAGCGGGGTGAGTCCGATCGTGTCAGGCAAGAGCGGGGTGCGGCCCAGGGCCCCCTGCAGCCCCCCGGGCCAGAACGAGGAGATGGCCAGCGCCCCCACCCCGGAGAGCAGCCGCGAGGCGTCGTAACCGCGCCCGCCGTCGCTCGGTGTCACCACCGTCACGAAGGCCGCCGCACTTCTGGCAAGCTCGGCGTTCACGGCGTCCCCCAACCCCACCTCGGCGCGGTCCGTCACCTGCCACAAGCCGGCCAGGGCAAGGACGACCGCCGCGGCACCCGCCACTGGGGGTCCGTGCCGTGTCATCGGTCCGACTCCCCCCGAACAATGCTGGGATGGCTCGCGCTCGGGTCGCGCTGGTTCTCGCCCGAGGTACTCCCGCGCTTCGGGTACCGAGGCACAAGGGGCCGCCGTGCCCCCGGGGCGGGGCACGCCCCGGGACGGCCCAGCGACTCGGCCCCCGCCCCCCGGACGACCGGCTCGAGATCGGGCAAGGGCGGCCCCGCGAGCCTGAGCAGGGCCCGCTCGCGGGGCCTGGCGCGAGAAGCTGCCGGTCGGGAGCGTCCGATCCTGGAGCCGGGCGCGGGGACCCGCGCGGCGGAGACGCCGCCCGGCCGGGAGAACAGCACAGAACCCATGGGCGGGGATAAGTTGGAGGGCGAGGAGCGAGGGGCAATCCCATCGGGCTCCCCGCTCACCGATCCTGGAGCGGGTAGCATGCCCCGCGGTCCGCTCGGGACTCGGGAGCAGTCAGCGCAGGGCACTCAGTCAGGCAGGCAGCACCCATGACCCAGACCCTCGAACTCACCCCCTGGATTGACGGCGCGCATGTGGCCCCCGACGGGCGGGTGGCCGACCCGGTGGTCGCGCCGTACACTCGGGAGCGCGCCGCGCTCGCAATGCAGGGCACCACGCAGGATCTGGAGGCGGCGATCCAGGCGGCGACCCGCGCGTTCCAGGTCATGCGCCGTCTTCCGCGTCACGCCAGACGCGACATCCTGGCCCGGGTGGCCGATGCGATCGCGGCCGACCGCCAGCGCCTGGCCACGGAACTGGCCTGGAGCGCGGGCAAGCCGATCACCCAGGCGCTGGGGGAGGTGGATCGTGCGATCCTGACCTTTTCGCTCGCCGCGGACGAAGCCCGGCGCCTGGGCGGCGAGGTGGTTCCGCTGGATCTGGACCCGCGCGGGGCCGGCATGACCGGGCTGGTCCACCGCTTTCCGGTCGGCCCGATCAGCGCGATCAGCCCCTTCAACTTTCCGCTCAACCTCCTGGCCCACAAGGTGGCACCGGCGATCGCGGTGGGGAGCGCGGTGGTCGTGAAGCCCCCGCCGCAATGCCCCCAGCTCGCCTTCCGGCTGGGCGCGCTGCTGGCCCGGTGCGGGCTGCCGGCCGGCGCCTACAACGTGCTCCACCTCCCGGTCCCCCTCGCCGAGCGGCTGGCCACCGACCCGCGGTTCGCAATGCTCACCTTCACCGGAAGCCCGGCCGTGGGCTGGCACCTCAAGCAGGTGGCGGGCAAGAAGCGGGTCCTGCTCGAGCTGGGCGGCAATGCGGCAGCGGTTGTGCACGAGGACGCGGGCGATCTCGATTGGGTGGCCGGCCGCCTTGCGTCAGGCGCGTTCGCGTACGCCGGCCAGATCTGCATCAAGGTCCAGCGGATCTACGTCCATCGTCCCATCTACCGCGACTTCGTGGACCGGCTGGTGCGGGCGGCGGCGGCGCTCCCGGTGGGCGATCCCATGGACCCCCGCACCGTGGTGGGCCCGATGATTGACTCGGCCGCGGCCGATCGGGTCCAGGCCTGGACCGACGAGGCGGTGAGAGCCGGAGCCACCGTGCTCCTCGCAGCCCGGCGCGACGGGAACCTGCTCTCCCCTGCCCTCCTCGCCGACGTCCCGCCCGAGCAGAAGGTGAACCGGCTGGAGGTCTTCGGCCCGGTCTCCATCGTGGCGCCGTACGACACCTGGGAGGAGGCGCTCGCCCTGGTCAACGACTCGCCCTTCGGGCTCCAGGCCGGGATCTTCACCCATGACGTGAACCGGATCTTCCAGGCGTTCAACGCCCTCGAGGTCGGCGGGGTGGTGGTGAACGACTTCCCCACCTTGCGAGTGGACAACTATCCCTACGGCGGGGTCAAGGATTCGGGGTTCGGGCGGGAGGGCGTGCGCTACGCGATGGAGGAGATGACGGAGCCGCGAATGCTGGTGCTCAATCTGGCGCGGTGACCGCGAGGGCCCCGGGTTCCCCGCTCACCATGCCGGGGGCTCGGCCTCCACGTCCCACCTCACCTCCGCCAGCCGGTCCAGCTCGAAGGTCGCTCGTTCCCCTCCCAGCGGCTCCTCGTCCACCGCCAAACCCGCGATCTTCTCGTCGCTCTGGAGGCGCGCGGTCACCCGAATCGGGGGGCCAGCCAGTTTCTCCAGGGAGAGCGTGACCGTGGGCCCCCGGCGGCGCAGTCCGAGATCGAGCAGCGTCCCCCCCACCCGGAGCCGGCGAAGGCAAGCGCGGTTCCATTCGGGGGGAAGATGGGGCGCCAGGCTCACCGCCCCGGCCAGGGCGTCGGGCTGCACGCCGAAGAGACCCTCCACCACAGGCAGGATCATCATCGCGGCCGAGCCGGCGTCGTCGGGGCGAGCGCGGGCTGGCAGCCGCTCGAGACCATGCAGCGCCCGATCGAAGGCACCCTTGGCGCGCTCGAACGCCAGGCTCGCGTTCGCCACGAGGTGCCTCAGAGCTGCCTGACAGCGCCCGCCGCGCCACTCGGCGAGGCTCACCCAGCCTGTGGCTAACGGAGAGGCGGCACCCCGATGGCCGCTCTCGGGGTCGAAGCGGGGATCGTCCTGCGGGATCAACCGCACGCCCCAGGGGGTGGTGAACCGCTCGCTCGCCACGGCGTCGTACCAGGCATCCGCCAGGCCCTGAGGAATCAGGCCGAGCAGGATCGGGACGGCCACGAGCGCGGTGTCGAGGCCAGGAAGGGCATCCCCCGCCCTGCGGTCGAACCGGTACGTCCCGCCCTCTTGAGCGCGCCGCACCACCGCCGCGCGGGCGAGGCTCGCGCGCTCCGCCAGCT
>JBBIMQ010000188.1:0-5724 GCA_037444345.1 Gemmatimonadota bacterium
GGTGCACGCGCACTGGTGGGTGCCGGGCGGACTGGCGGCACCGCCGGAAGCCCCGCTCGTCCTCACGCTGCATGGAACCGATGTCGCGTTGCTCCGCCGCTCAGCCCTGGCACGGCTCGCCGCCCGGCCGGTGATCCGGCGTGCCGCAGTGCTGAGCACCGTCTCCGCCCAGCTCGCCCGGACAATCCAAGCCACCTTGGGGCACATGGTGGGGCCCGAACACATCCTGCCGATGCCGGTCGACACGGCGCGCTTCACCCGCTGGAGCGCCGGGGGAGGGGGAGCCGTAGTCGTGGCCCGCCTCACAGAACAGAAACGGGTGGCCCTGGCCATCCACGCCATCGCCGAGCTCCGCGCCTCGGGCCGAGTGCTGCCTCTCACCGTGGCGGGCGACGGGCCGCTCCGCAGCCACCTCGAAGCACTGGCGCGGTCGCTCGGCGTCGCCGACCTGGTCCAGTTCCTGGGCACGCAGCCCCCCGACCAGGTGGTGAACCTCCTGGCGAACGCCGACCTCATGCTGTTCCCGGCCCGGGAGGAAGGTTTCGGACTGGCCGCCGCCGAGGCCCTCATGGCAGGGGTCCCGGTGGTCGCCTGCCGCGACGGCGGCGGTGTGCTGGACATCGTTCCGCCCGATGGCGCTGGCAGGATCGCCGAGCCGACCGGTGCCGCCCTGGCCGCGGCCGTCGGGGCCCTGCTGGCACGACTCGAACCATCCCGTCAGGCGGCCCGCGAGCTCGGCGCGACCTGGCGCCGCCGGCTGGCGCCCGATCATGCCGCGGAACGGTGTGCAGAGTGGTACCGCGAGGTGCTCCGTGCCTGAGCGCCTGGTCCGGCTGGCTCGCCTCGCGCTCGGACTCGCCGTGGTGGGCTGGCTCGCCGCGGCGCTCTGGCGCAACTGGTCCGAGATCCGCGTCCCGCCCATCACCTGGTCGGTGGGACCCGGGGGCGTTCTGCTGAGCGCGATCATCGTGTGGGCCATGTACGGCGTGCTGATCCTCGCCTGGCGAGCGATGCTCGCCGGCTGGGGAGAACGGCTGAGTGCATGGGAGGCAGCCCGTATCTGGACCGTCTCGAGCCTGGGCAAGTACGTGCCGGGGAAGGTCTGGGCGATCGCCGGGATGGCCCTCATGGCCCGCCAAGCCGGTGTGGCGCCCTGGGCTGCTACCGCTTCGGCGGTGATCATCCAGGCCATGGCCGTCGGCACCGGGGCGCTGGTGGTAGGGGCGGCGGGGCGCGAGGCTATCGAGGGGGGCCATCCCGGTGCCACCGCCGCCCTCTGGCTCGTGGCCGTGGCGAGTGCGGCAGCCCTGGCGCTGCTGGCCTGGCCTCCGCTGGTCCGCCGCCTGATCCGCATGGTCACGATCGCTCCCCCCTCGGCTTCCCCCGCCGCAGGCCCGATCCTCCTCGGGCTCGGCGCCAACCTCGCCGCCTGGCTCGGGTACGGCCTGGCGCTCTGGATCCTCGCTCATGCCACCCTGCCCGCGGTATCGCTCGACCTGCGGGCCGCGATCGGCAGCTTCGCCGCCTCGTACCTCGCTGGTCTCCTGGTGCTCCTCGCCCCCGGCGGACTGGCGGTCCGCGAGGGCGTGCTGGTGCTGATGCTGCAAGGATCGCTGGGGTGGGGGAGGGCGGCCGCGCTGGCCATCGCCTCGCGACTCCTCCTCACCCTGACCGAACTGGGGGCCGCGGTGCCCTTTCTCATCCTTCGCCGGAGGAGCCTGCGTGCCGGAACCTGAACTCCAGCCGCCCGCCTACCTGCCGCGATTCCCGCGGATCGCGGCACTGCTCGTGACGACCGCGAGCGCCTTCACGCTCCTGCTTCCGCTGTTGCACGGTGCGATCCTGCTCGGCGGGCAAAACTCCGACATGCTCGTGGCGGGCTATGCCTTCCGGCTCTTCGGCGCCGAGGAGTTCAAGGCCACCGGGTCCATCCCCCAGTGGAACCCGTATCTCTTCGGCGGGCTCCCCTACATCGCCGGCATGCACGGCGACATCTTCTACCCCACCGCCTGGCTCCGCTGGATCATGCCGGTGGACCTCGCCATCACCTGGGGCATGGCCCTGCACTTCGTGCTGGCGGGCTTCTTCGGCTACCTCCTCGCGCGCGGCCTCAAGTTGAGCTGGAGCGCGGCGGTGGTCTCGGGCGTGGCCTATCAACTGAGCGGCATCGTGGCCTCGCAAGTGAGCCCCGGGCACGACGGCAAGCTCTTCGTCTCGGCGCTGGCTCCGCTCGGTTTTCTGAGCCTGCTCAATGCGATTCGTCACGGCAAGGCCGAGTGGTACGGATGGCTCGCGGTCGTGGTGGGGCTCTGCCTGCTGAGCCCCCATTACCAGATGACCTACTTCCTCCTGCTCGCGCTCGGTCTCTGGACCCTCTATCTGGCCCTGCTCGACCCGGAACGCGAGGCGACCGGCTCGCGCTGGAGCCCCATCGCCTGGGCCGCGGGCGCCGTCGCCGTCGGGATCGGTATCGCCGGACTCCAGATCCTGCCCTTCCTCGAATACATCCCGCACTCGCCGCGCGCGGCCGGTGGTCCCAACACCGGCTGGGCCTACGCCAACCTCTTCGCCATGCCGCCCGAGGAACTCGTTACAGCCCTCCTCCCCGAATTCAATGGCGTCCTGGACGGCTACTGGGGAAGGAACGCCTTCAAATTCCACACCGAGTACCTGGGCGCCGTGGTGCTCATGCTCGTCGCGCTGGCCTGGGGGGGGCCGGAACGCCGGCGCCTGCTCCGGATCCTGAGTTTCCTGGCGGCCATCTTTCTCCTGCTCGCATTCGCCGGGCACACCCCGTTCTATCGGCCGTTCTACGAGTTCATGCCCATGATGAAGAAGCTCAGGGCCATGGGCATGGTCTTCTATCTGGTGGCTCTCCCGGTGGCGCTCATGGCGGGTGTGGGCGCCGATCGCCTGCTGGCCGGGCGGAGCACCCGGCGTGGGGTAGGGCTTCTCGTCGGTGGGTTCGGCCTGTTTGCCCTGCTCGGACTTGCCGGCGTGCTCCAGGTCGTGGCCGAGGGGCTGGCCCTCCCCGAACGCATGGCGGCCGTCCAGGCGAACGCGCCGGCGCTCCGGTCTGGCTCGGCGCGACTGCTCCTCGTCGTGCTCCTGGCCGGGGCCGTGATGTGGCTCGTCCGGGAGCGCCGCCTGGCCGGGCTACCAGCCGCCCTGATCCTCACCGGTATCACGACGCTTGACCTCTGGTCCATTGACCGGCGGTTCTTCGAGTTCTCCCCCAGGGCGTCGGTCCTCTTCCGGCCCGACGAGGTGACCCGTCATCTCGCCGCCATCCACACCCCCTACCGGGTGCTCGACTACGGCGGGGTGTACCGCCAGTCCTCCATTCTCATGGCCTACCGGATTCCCAACGCCCTCGGTTATCACGGGAACGAGCTCAGGTATTACGACGAACTGGGCGGCAAGGATCGCGGTTGGGCCAACCTGGGATCGCCCAACCTCCTGGATCTGCTCGCGGTCCGGTTCCTGCTCCTCGACCAGGTGCAACCCATCCCCGGGTACCATCAGGTGCTGGGGCCCGTGAGCACCGCGTTCGGCACAACAGCGGTGCTGTACGAGCGCGACAGCGTGCCTCCCTATGCCAGGGTAGTCGCCACGGCGGTCAAGCTCCCCGACTCCCAGGTCCCCCCGACCGTGGCGGACCCGCGCTTCCCCCTGGACAAGGTCGTGCTCTATCCGGAGACAGCGAGCGTCGCCCTGCCGCCCCTCAGGCAACCCCTCCCGGCCACGCGGGTTCAGGCCCGAGTCGCCGCCTGGGCGCCCGGGCGGATCGCGGTGGAACTCGCCGGAGCTGACACCGACTCGTCCTACCTGTTGATCGCGGAGAACTGGTATCCCGACTGGCACGCCACAATTGATGGGGTCCCGGCGCGGGTCCTCCGCGGGGATCACGCGCTCCTCAGCGTGCCGCTGCCACCCGGTGCCAGGAAGGTGGAGCTCCGGTTCGATTCGCCGGCCTACGCCCGGGGAAAGCTCGTATCCCTGCTGGCCCTGCTCGCGGCGGCCGGACTGCTGAGCGTCCCGCTGTGGCGGGCGAGGAGACGGGGCGGTGCTTGAGCGGTTCCTCGTCATCATCCCGACCTACAACGAGGCACAGAACCTGCCGCAGATCGTCCCGGCGATCCTGCGCCAGGATCCGCGGCTCGAGGTTCTGGTGGTGGACGACAACTCTCCCGATGGCACTGGCGACCTCGCCGATCGCATGGCCGCCACCAGGCCTCGCGTCCACGTACTGCACCGGCCCGCCAAGGAAGGGTTGGGTCGGGCCTACATCGCGGGGTTCCGCTGGGCGCTGGCCCGGGGCTACGACGCCGTCTTCGAGATGGACGCGGACTTCTCCCACGACCCCTCGTTCCTGTCGGAGTTCATGCGCGCGATCGAAGACCATGACCTGGTCGTCGGCTCCCGGTACGCCACCGGTGTCAACGTGATCAACTGGCCGATCTCCCGGCTGCTCCTGTCGCTCGGGGCCAACCTGTATGCCAGGCTGGTGACCGGGCTTCCGCTCACCGATCTGACCAGCGGCTTCAAATGCTTCCGGCGGCAGGTGCTGGAGGCCATAGACCTCGACAAGGTGCGCTCCAACGGGTACGCCTTCCAGATCGAAATGAACTTCCGGGCCTGGCGGAAGGGTTTCCGGATCACGGAGATTCCCATCATCTTTCATGACCGGGTGGAGGGACACAGCAAGATGAACCGGCGCATCGTCCGCGAGGCCATCTGGATGGTCTGGTGGCTCCGCCTCCAGGCCGTCTTGCGCCGGCTCTGAGGTGATCGCCGGGCCAGATGAAAGGCACCGTCTTTTACAAGATGACCGGATCGGGCAATGACTTCGTCATGCTCGATGGCCGCTACACGACCCCGGTGGACTGGCCGCCGGAGCGGATCGCGGAGCTCTGCCACCGCCGGATGGGTGTCGGAGCAGATGGCCTGGCGATCCTGACCTCCCTGGGCGAGGCTCGCGTCCGGATGGACTTCTGGAACTGCGACGGGTCTCGCGCCGCCATGTGCGGCAATGCCGCCCTCTGCAGCACCCGTCTCGCGGCCTTCCTCGGCCTGGCGCCCGCCGACGGGATGCGGCTGGTCACCGACGCGGGTGAGTTCGCCGCCCGTTGCCTCGATGCTGTGGAGGAAGCCGAGCTCAATCTCCCCGACTTTGCCCTCCCGGCTCGCCCACCCGGGCTCGAGCTCGAGCCAGGGGAGTCAGGCGCGACCCTGGTCACCGTCGGCGTGCCACACCTCGTCGTCTTGGTGAACGACCTCGAACGAGCGGACCTGATGGAACGAGGGTCCGTGCTCCGGCGCCATCCCGCCCTCGGGCCGGCGGGCGCGAACGTGAACTTCGTGGCACCGGCCGACGGTGCGGCGGGCGCCTGGTCGCTCCGAACCTACGAACGGGGAGTCGAGGGGGAGACCTTGGCTTGCGGAACCGGCGCGGTCGCCGCGGCCTTCGCCCTCGCAGGAGCGGGCCACGCCGCACTGCCGCTCAGCATCAAGACCCGTAGCGCTCGGCTCCTCACGGTGCGCGGGATCCTGGCCGAGCGGGTAGCGAAGGATGTCTGGCTGGCCGGGGAAGGGCGACTGGTCTTCACTGGCGTGCTGTGATCCCGACCCGGCTCCCGTCGGCAGGTTAGAATCCAGGCCGGCACTCCCACCAATTAGGCTCGATGAACTCATGATGGCCCGGTGCCACCCGGGCGGGCGCCG
>JBBIMQ010000189.1:0-5710 GCA_037444345.1 Gemmatimonadota bacterium
GATCGGCTCAGGCTGATTTCAGGGCGGGGGTGCGTTCATGGAGGCGGGATTTCACCTTTGCCCGGAGCGGGACCATGAGCACCATCGTCAAGGTCATCGAGCTGATCGCCCAGTCGGAGAAAAGCTGGGAAGACGCGGCCCACAGCGCGGTGCAGGAGGCCGCGAAGACGGTCAAGAACATCAAGTCCATCTGGATTGACAACTTCAGCGGCGAGGTCCAGGGGGACCGGATCGTCAAGTACCGGGTGAACGCGAAGCTCTCCTTCCTGGTCGAAGGCCACCAGTGAGGGGCCCCTGGCACCGGGGCGTGGGGGGGAGATGCCGCACAGTCGAGTCTCCTTTCGGGCGTCGGCGCGGGAAGCCGTGCTCAGGGGAACGACCGCGCTCGCCGAGCTGGTCCGCGTAACGCTCGGACCGAAGTCGAAATGCGTGCTGATCGAGCGGAAATGGGGCCGCCCGCTGGTGTGCAACGACGGGGTGACGATCGCCAAGGAGCTGAATCCGGAGGATCCGGAGGAGCGGCTGGGCGTTCAGGTTCTGCGGGAGGCGGCCGAGCGGACCGGTGAGGCCGTGGGCGACGGGACCACCACCGCCACCCTGCTCGCGCAGGCCATCTTCGCGGACGGCCTGCGGAACGTCGCGGCGGGCGCCAGCGCCATTGACCTCAAGCGCGGCCTCGATCGGGGGCTCCGGGCGGCGGTCGCGGCGCTCAGGGAGGTTTCGCGACCCGTGGCGACCTCGCGGGAACGCGCTCAGGTCGCCACCGTCTCGGCCCACAACGATGCCGCGATCGGCCGGCTGGTGGCCGAGGCAGTGGACAAGGTGGGCCCGGACGGGGTCATCACCGTGGAAGAGTCCAACACCACGCAGACCCTGCTCGAGGTGGTGGAAGGCCTGCAGTTCGACCGGGGCTTCCTTTCGCCCTACTTCATCACGAATGGCGAAAAGATGCAGGCGGAACTCGAGGATCCGTTCCTCCTGCTCTTCGAAAAGCGAATCGCGGTCATGAAGGATCTGCTCCCGCTGCTCGAGCAGGTGGCGAAAACGGGCCGACCCCTGCTGGTGGTGGCGGAGGATGTGGAGGGGGAGGCTCTGGCGACGCTGGTGGTGAACAAGGTGCGGGGGACCCTGCCCTGCGCCGCGGTCAAGGCGCCTGGCTTCGGGGATCGGCGGAAGGCGCTGTTGGAGGACATCGCCGTCCTCACGGGCGGGCGGCTCATCGCCGAGGAATTGGGGATCCGGCTGGAGAGCCTCAGGCTCGACGACCTGGGTCGCGCCAGGCGGGTGGTGGTCACCAAGGACGACACCACGATCATCGGCGGCGCGGGCGACCGCGGGGCGATCGAGGCGCGGTGCGCGGAGTTGAGGCGCGAGATCGAGGCGGCCACCTCGGAGTACGACCGGGAGAAGCTGCGGGAGCGACTCGCGAAGCTCGCCGGCGGTGTGGCGGTGATCCGGGTGGGTGCGCCCTCCGAGGCAGAGCTCAAGAGTCGCAAGGAGGCGTCCGAGGACGCGATCAGCGCCACCAGGGCAGCGGCGGCGGAGGGGCTGGTGCCGGGCTGCGGGCTGGCCCTGCTCCGGGCGATCGAGCGGGTCCAGGCGGAGGAGCTTCAGGCCGAGGGCGACGAGCGGACCGGGATTCAGATCTTGCGCCGGGCGCTCGAGGTCCCCACCCGGCAAATCGCCGAGAACTCCGGCGCCGATGGGGGAGTGGTGGTGGACCGGATGCGGACCGGCACCGGGGCCTACGGGTTCGACGGGGCGACCGGCACCTACCGGGACCTGCTCGAGGCGGGGATCGTGGACGCCACGAAGGTGGTGCGGCTCGCCCTCGAGAACGCGGTGTCGGTGGCCAGCGTCCTGCTCCTCGCCGAGGCCACCTTGACCGAGGCGCCCGAGCCCGGGGCCGAGCGCGAATGCGTCGAGGAGGGGTAGCTTGTGGCACGCGCGGCCGGCGGGCGAGGTCCTGGAGGCGCTCGGGAGCGGCCCGGAGGGCCTCGCCGCCGAGGAGGCGGAGCGGCGGCTCGCCATCCACGGCCCCAACACCTTCCGCGCGCTCCGGCCCACGCCCGCCTGGCGCATCTTGGCCCGGCAATTCCGGAGCATTCTGGTGCTGTTGCTCGGGGTGGCGATCGCCATCGCTCTCCTGGCGGGCGACCGGCTGGATGCGCTGGCCATTCTGGCGGTCCTGGTGCTCAACACCACCATCGGTTTCGCCACCGAGTTCCGGGCCCGCCGTGCCATGGAGGGCCTGCTCGGTCTGGAGGTGGGCCGCGCCCGCGTGGTCCGGCCCGGCAGGGGGGCGATCGGGATCGAATCGGCGCGACTCGTTCCGGGCGACGTGATCGAGCTGGAGGCGGGTTCGGCGGTGCCGGCCGACGCGCGGCTCCTCGAGGCATCCGAGCTGGCCGTCGTGGAATCCGTGCTCACCGGCGAGCCGGCCCCGGTTACCAAGGAAGCCGGGGCCGCGCTCGAGCCTGACGAGCCGCTCGCCGCCCGGCGCACGATGGTCTACAAGGGCACCGCCGTGGCGGCCGGGCACGGCCGCGCGGTGGTGTTGGCGACCGGGATGCGAACCGAGGCGGGCCGCATCGGGGCGCTGGCTGCCGCGCTCACCGAGGAGCCCACCCCGCTCGAACGCCGCCTGGAGCAGCTCGGCCGGCACCTCGCCGGGCTGGTGCTCGGCCTGGCGGCACTCGTGGTCGTGGCCGGCTGGCTCCAGGAGGAGCCGCTCGCACGGGTGCTCCAGCGGGCGCTCGCGCTCGCCGTGGCAGCGGTCCCGGAGGGACTGCCGGCGGTCGCCACGATCACGCTGGCGGCGGGGGTCGCCCGCATGGCCCGGCGGCGCGCGCTGGTGCGGCGCCTGCCCGCGGTGGAGACTCTGGGCTCCGTGACGGTGATCTGTTCCGACAAGACCGGGACCCTGACCACCGGCCACATGACGGTGACGGAGCTCTGGCTCCCGGGCCGAACCGTCACCGTCTCGGGCGCGGGCTGGAGCCTGGAGGGCGAGTTCCTCGCCAGCGGCCGCCGCATCGCTCCTGCAGAGGAGGTCCGGCTCCTCGAGCTCCTGAGAATCGGCGCCCTGGCGAATCGGGCCTCGCTCCGGGTGGAGGGAGGCCGCGCGAGTGGAGAGGGCGATCCCACCGACGTGGCGCTCCTGGTCGCGGCCCGCAAGGCGAGTCTGGACGAGGCGGTGCTCCGGGCGGAGTGGCCGCGGGCCGGCGAGATCCCCTTCTCGAGCGACCGCATGTTCACGGCGAGCTTCCATCGCCAGCCGACCGGGCTCGTCGCCTGCGGGAAGGGCGCCCCCGCCAGGGTGCTCGAGCGCTGTGGCTCGGTCCTCGGGCCGGAAGGGGTCCGGCCACTGGGCCCGGGGGACCGGACGGAAATCCTGGCCGTCAACTCGGCCCTGGCGAGCCGCGGGCTGCGGGTGCTCGCCCTCGCGGCGGGAAGCGTGGAAGCCGCCGGCGAGAGCCACCTGCGTGACCTCACGTTCGTCGGCCTGGTGGGACTCGCGGACCCCCCGGCCCCGGGCGTGGCGGAGACGATCCGCCAGTTCAGAAGCGCGGGCATCCGCACCCTCATGATGACGGGCGACCAGCGCGATACGGCGCTGGCAGTGGCGCGCGGGCTGGGACTCCTCGAGCCCGGCGGCCTGGTGGTGGAGGGCGGCGAGCTTGCGCGCATTCCTCCCGGAGCCCTCCCCGCGCTCGCCCGGCGGGTAGTCGTCGCTAGCCGCATCAACCCCGAGGACAAGCTGCGGCTGGTGGACGCGCTCCGCCGGGGGGGCGAGGTCGTCGCGTTCCTGGGAGACGGGGTGAACGATGCCGCAGCACTGCGGGGGGCCGATGTCGGTGTGGCCATGGGGCTGCGAGGCACGGACCTCGCCAAGGAAGCGGCCGACGTCGTTCTCACCGACGACCGCTTCGCCACCGTGGGGGCGGCCATCGAGGAGGGCCGGGTCCTCCTCGACAACATCCGCAAGGCAGTGTTCTATCTCTTCAGTTGCAACCTGGCAGAAGCGATCGTGGTGGTGGGGGCGGGGCTCGCGGGAGCCGCCCAGGCGCTCACCCCGCTCCAGATTCTGTGGCTCAACTTGCTCACCGACACCCTGCCGGCACTGGCCCTCACCCTCGAACCGGCGGAACCGGGGATCATGACGAGGCCGCCGCTCGATCCCCGGGCCCCGCTGCTCGACCGCGGGCGGCGGCAGGCAACCGTGGGCTACGGGCTCCTCATCAGCGCGGTCGCCCTGGTCGCCTTCGGGCTAGGTGGCATGCGCTTCGGATCGGGCTCCACGACCCAGGGAACCATGGCCTTCATGACGCTGGGGTTTGCCCAGATCTTTCACCTGGGCAATGCGCGCGCCAGCCGTGACGTGCTCCACCCCGGCCGGATGCTGGCCAACCCGCCGGCCGTCGCGGCCCTGCTCGTGGCGGCTGCTCTGCAGGCGCTTCCGGTGCTGTGGCCGGCACTCGGCGGCGTGCTCGGGGCGACCCGGCTCGACCCCGAGACCTGGCTCCTGGTGTTGTGCCTGGCGGCGGTGCCTGCCATCGTGGGGCAGGGCTTGAAGCTGGTCGAGCGGGCCGGCCCGGCACCCGGCGCCCGGAGCCATGCGGGTGGCGATCCGGCCGCGACCCGGCGGGACCCAGGCGTTCGTCAGCCGGGCTGAGGACCAATTCCAGCCGGTGGAGGGCTACATGCGATTCGCGGACCGTCGAGACGCGGGGCGGCGCCTGGCCCAGGCGCTGAGCCGGTACCGGTCGCTCCATCCGCTGGTGCTCGGCCTGCCCCGGGGAGGGGTTCCCGTGGCCGCCGAGGTGGCCCGCGAGCTGGGGGCCCCGCTGGACGTCCTGGTGGTCCGCAAGCTCGGCGCGCCCGGCCACCCCGAGTTCGCCATCGGCGCCCTCGCGGCGGACGCCACCGTGCTCCACCACGACGTGATCCGCCAGCTCGGGGTGCCCCCAGAGTACCTCGATCGGGTCATCGCGCAGGAGCAGGAGGAGCTGGCCCGGCGGGAACGGGCCTATCGCGGCGACCGGCCGGCGGCGGTAGTCCGGGGCCGCACCGTGATCCTGGTGGACGATGGTCTCGCGACGGGCGCCACGGCGGAAGCCGCGATCCGGGTGCTCAGGGCCCGGGGCGCGGAGCGGGTGATCCTCGCCGTCCCGGTGAGCGCGCCCGACACCCTGCACCGCCTGACACCGATGGTGGACGAACTGGTCTGCCTCAGCGCTCCGCCCGACTTCCGCGCGGTGAGCCTGAACTATGACGATTTCAGCCCGACCTCCGACGAGGAGGTCCTGGCCTGTCTCCATGAGCGACCCGCGGCCTCGGCCGGCTGAGCGAGCCGTCGGCATTGCGGCGGATGACCGCATCCTGCCGGGCGATCTGGTGGTGCCCGAGCCGGCGCGGGGGCTGGTGCTCTTTGCCCACGGTTCGGGGAGCAGCCGGCGAAGCCCGCGGAACCGCTCGGTGGCCCAGGTGCTCCACCAGGCCGGGATCGGGACGCTCCTGTTCGACCTCCTCACGGAGCCCGAGGCCGGGGATCGCCGGAACGTCTTCGACATCACGCTCCTGGCGGACCGGCTGCTCGCGGCGACCGACTGGGTGACGGCCCAGCCAGCGCTGGAGCGACTGCCGCTCGGCTACTTTGGCGCCAGTACGGGGGCCGCGGCGGCCCGGGCCGCCGCGGCGAGGGGCCAGC
>JBBIMQ010000190.1:0-5678 GCA_037444345.1 Gemmatimonadota bacterium
CGCCCATTGACTACGAGGTCGCTCCCGGTGGAGCGGTGGCGCGGCTCCGGTTGCGCGAAGGCCAGGCCCGCCGGCTCCGGGCGGCGGATCTCCCCCGGCTCGATCGGCCGCTCAGGTTCGCCGTAGTGCGGGGGAACCGGCCGGCGGTGCGGGCCGAGTCCCTGGAGGAACTGGCAGCGGTGGTGCGGGAGCTGCCAGCCCACAAGGGGCGGCGACAGGAACGGGCTCGGAGGCGGTCCTGAGGGCGTCTGCTGTCAAAAGGTTTCGGCCCTCGCTCGTCCCCTCTCGGAGACCGGCCCGAAACTGTCCCGGAACCCCGGTCGTAGAGAGGAGGCCTATGACGCACCCCACGTCCAGTTCGACCCATACGCCATCGGTGTTTTCTCCCCTCGCGAAGGCCCTGCTGGACGGCTTCGCCGAAGGGGTGGTGGTGTTCGATCCGGAGGGCAGGGTGGTGTACGCCAACCAGCCGGCGCGGGAGGCCCTCAAGGATCTCTTCCAGGCCGACGAGAACGCCGCCAGCCTGATGCCGCGGCTTGCGGCGATGGGTGGCCGCCTTCGCCCGCTCCGGGTGGGGAATCTGGAGTTGGGCGAGGCGATGTTCATCCCCGGGCTTGACGGTCCGACCACGCTGGCCGATCGCGAGCGCGAGGCGATCGTGCGAACCCTGGACGCGCACGGCTGGAAGCTGGCCGAGACCGCGCGCCACCTGGGAATCAGCCGGACCACGCTCTGGCGACGGCTCAAGGCCTATGGGCTTCACCGCGACGGTCGCACCCGCCTGGCTCGGCCGGTGAGCGGCACGTCCTGAGCGAAGCGAAATCCGTCTCGCCGGGGCCGGGGGAACCGACCCCACCGGCAGAGGAGCGAACGGATCCCAGGCCGGGCTCCTCCGCCGGTGGGGTCGGCTGGCGCCGCCACCGGTAGCGCCTCGCGGCACAGGGCTCGGCCTTCGGGCCACCCCCCGCCAGGCCGCGTTGTTGCCCTCGTTGTCCCCGGCCTCTCGACCCCGCTGCCTCCGCTCGGTCCCGACCCGGCCTTGCCAGACCCATGCTCGTACTGGCGCTGCTCTCGATCGCCCCGCCGCAGGATACCGTCCCCTTCGCCGACTCGGCCACCCGGGTGCTGGTGGCGCGGGCCATGGAACGGCACCGGCAGAGCGACCGAGCGGTTCGGGACTACACGGCACGGCTCCGCTACCAGTTCTCCTTCGGCCTGGGCCGCCGGCGCTGGGCCCGGATCCCGGCCGCAGCCGTCGAGGAGCAGGACGCGCGAGTCGAGTGGGCCTGGCCTAACGATCTGCGGGTCGAGATCCTGGGCCGCCGCGCCCGGGCCCGCTCGGAGGGCCTCGAGCCGGTGAGCGTCTTCGATCGGCCCTGGTTCGTTCCCCGCGGCCTGGGCGATTCGGTGCGCCTCTTCGGCAACGACTTTCCCGGGCAGGCCGCGATCCATCCGCTGGCCGCTGGCGCCGCCCAGTTCTACCGCTACCGGCTCCGCGACAGCGTTCGACTGGCAACACCCGACGGCCGGAGCATCCGGCTCCTCGGCGTGGAGGTGCTGCCGCGCCGCGCGGGACGGCTGCTCACCGCCGGCCGGATCTGGCTCGACGCCGCGACGGCCGATGTGGTGCGGTTCTCGTTCCGCTTCGTCGGTACCGACCTGTGGGTGGTGCCCGACCAGCCGACCCGCTCCGACTCGGCCGACGCCCGGCGGGCCAATCGGCTGATCAGCCGGGTGCTCCGCCTCGACGTGGACCTGGAGTACAGCCTCCAGGACGAGCGCTACTGGATGCCCTATCGCCAGACCGTGGCCGGCCGCGTGGAGCTGCCCTGGTTCGGCGAGCTCGTCGTCCCGCTCCAGGCCGTCACCACCTTCGACGACTACGCGATCAACACCGGCCGCCCTGTCATGTTCCGGGTTCCGCTCCCGCCGCCGGACCTCTCGCCCGACAGTGTCCGCGCTCGCGAGCGGGCCCGCCGCGACTCGCTGCGGAGCGAGGCCCGGCGGGTGGCGGGCGGCCGGCGGTGGGGGGAAGACCTCCCGCGCGACGACGCCGGCTGGTGGCCCGAGGGCCGCTACGAGATTCACCGGCCGCCCGCTGATTCGCTCCGCGCCTACCAGGGCTGGGGCGAACCGCTGGCGCTGGAATCGAATCCCGCCGAGGATCTGCGGCTCCGCGAGCTGGCCGCGGATCTGGAGCGCATGACCGTCACGCTTCCGGTGGAATACACCGGACGGCCGCGGCAGTCGCTCTTCTGGGAGCGGCTGGGCGAGGCGGTGCGTTTCAATCGGGTCCAGGGTCAGACGCTCGGCCTGGGGTATCGCTGGACCTTGCCGGGCGACGGGTTCACCACGGTCGGGGCGGTGGCTCGCTACGGGTGGAGCGACAGCCGGATCACTGGAACGGCCTCGTTGATTCGCGAGGCCCCGGGCGATCGCTGGTCGCTGCACGGATTCCGCGAGGTCCGGTCCAACGACCCCGCCGCGCGCGGCGGCTCCTGGGGCAATAGCCTCAATGCAATCTTCGCCGGCCACGACGACGCCGACTATCTCCTGGCGCAGGGGGGCGCGGTGGTGCGGGAAGCCGCTCTGGGCTACGGGATCGAACTGGTCACCGCTTTTCGGGTCGAGAAAGAGACGAGTGTCAGGAGGGAGGCCCGCTCCTGGATCAACGACGTCCTGGGCGGCTCCGGCCGCCTCCCCCCCAACCGCCCTATCCGGGAGGGCACCTACGCAGGCCTGTCCACCGTGCTCGAGGGAGGGATGTTCCGGGCCGGCTGGCGGCTCGGCGCCGACGTCCTGGGCAACGACGCAGTCATCGTGGGCCGGCTGCACGGGATGCTGCGGCGAACCGTGGGGAGCGGCGGCCTCGCGCCCCGCCTCACCCTCCGGGCCGGCATCGCCACCTCAGCCGACTTGCCGCAGCAGATGTTCCGGATCGGGGGCCAGGGCACCGTACGGGGGTTCGACTATGGCACCCGGCGCGGGCGGGCCTGCTGGAGCGCGCAAGTGGACTGGCCCGTGACCCGGGGACTCATCCGGCCGGTGCTGTTCGCGGACGCCGGCCAGGCCGGCCGGCCGGCGAGCCTCCTCGACACCCGGCTTCTCGCGGGCGCGGGCGCAGGGGTCTCGGTTCTCGGCGGCTTGCTGCGCGCCGACCTGAGCCATCCGCTCACCGGGGGCAGCCGGGGCCTCCGGTTCGATCTGTCGGCGGGCCTCTTCTAGACCTGTCGGTCCGCCAGGGGGGCGCAGGGGGGCGATCGTGGAACCTGAGTTCCGGCGGTCCAGACCATCCGGGCCGCCGGCGCCGCCGGGGCGCCGGCCGGAAGTGCGGCTACCGGAACCCGCTGCTGGCCTGGCGCCACGGGCTCGCCTAGGTTCCTCCGCCATGGACGACCCCCGTCGCTACTGGCTCGTGCTGGCGGGCCTGGCGGTCGTGCTCGCCGGCTGCGAGGTGCTGCGCTCGGAGCCGGCACTCGAGGTGCGCTGGATCGGGCGGGACACGGGGCAGCTCGAAGCCCGAGCCCAGGCCTTCTGGTGCGGGGGCGTGGGGCGGCTCGAAATCCGAGGCGTTCACGACGACGCCGGCCTCGGGCTCGTGCTGTACTCCAGGGCTGCGTCCCCGCAGGCGCTCGAGCCCGGGCCGTATCCGGTCTTCGACCCGATCGCCGATACCGGAACCCCCCGTCCCGGGAGCGCAGTGGCGCTGCGGCTCTTTACCCGGACCCTCATCAAGGGCTACCGCGGGGACTCCGGCACCGTGGGTCTCAACCGGCAGCGCGGGGCCTGGAGCGCTCGCCTCGCCGCCCGGCTCCTCACGGTTGGCGGAGCAGACACGGTGCGGGTGACCGGAGTGGCGCGCGGCGTGGTCCCGCGCGAGGTGCCGGAGTCCTGCCCGCCCGATGCGGTTCCCCCGAGTGACTCCATGCCGGCCACGCCGCCGGGGGGGTAACTTGCCGGTATGGAGACCAGATACTTCCGCAAGGGCTTCGGGCTCCGGGAGGCCATCGCGGGCCGCCTGGCCGGCGACTATTCCAGCGCGGTGGTGGACGCCTTTCGGGCGAACGACTACTGCCTCACGGCCGGACCGCTCACCTTCCGCCTGGCCCGCGATTTCGGGTTCTGCTACGGAGTGGACCGCGCGGTCGAGTATGCCTACGAGACCCGCACCCAGTTCCCGGACCGCCGGCTCTTTCTGGTAGGCGAGATCATCCACAATCCCCACGTCAACGCCAAGCTCACCGCGATGGGGATCACGATCCTCACCAGACCCCGGGATGGTGAGTTCGACTTCTCCGGGGTCATCCCGGACGACGTCGTGATTCTCCCCGCCTTCGGCGTCACCAAGGCCGATTTCGACCGGCTCCGGGCGATCGGCTGCGTGCTGGTGGACACCACCTGCGGCTCGGTGCTCAACGTCTGGAAGCGGGTGGAGAGCTACGCTCGCGACGGGTTCACGGCCCTCATTCACGGCAAGCACTATCACGAGGAGACCCGTGCGACGGCGAGCCAGGTGACCAAGTACCCGGAGGGGCGGTTTCTGGTGGTTCTGGATATGGCGGAGGCCCGGCTCGTGTGCGAGGTGATCGAGGGGACCCGCTCGCCGGCGGAGCTCGCCGCCCGGCTGGGTCACGCGGCCTCGCCCGGGTTCGACTTCGCGCGGGACCTGGAGCGCGTAGGGCTCGCCAACCAGACCACCATGCTGGCGGGCGAGTCGCTCGCGATCGCCCACGAGGTGCGGCGGAGCATGATACGCCGCTACGGCGAGGCCGAGCTGGACCGGCATTTCCGCAGCTTCGACACGATCTGCTCGGCCACCCAGGAGCGCCAGGATGCCGTGCTCAAGCTGCTGGAGGATCCGCCGGACCTCATGATCGTGGTGGGCGGCTACAACTCGAGCAACACCACCCATCTGGCGGCGCTCTGCCGCTCTCGCGGGGTCACCACCTATCACATCGAGGATGCGGCCGCGGTGGACGTGGCCACCGGCCGGCTGCGCTACCAGCCCGCGGTGAAGGCCCCGGAAGCCACGGTCGAGGGCTGGCTCGACGGGGTCCGGAGCATCGGCCTCACCGCCGGTGCCTCGACGCCTAACAACAAGATCGGCGAGACGGTTCTCCGGATCTGCGCAGTGGCCGGCGTGGAGCTGGGCTGAGCACCGCGAACTCCGGATTCGGGTCCCCGCCGCCGGGCCCGGCCCTGTGTCCCGTCACCGCCCGATCCCCCCTCGTTTCCCGCCTGCGCGTTCCGCCCTGGCCTCGTTCCTGCTCCTGGCCTGGACCCCGGGGGGCCTGCCCGGCCTACGGTGACTCTTCGGGCGGCGCGGCCTAGCGCGGTGAGGCCGCGAACGATACAATCTCCACCCTTTTCGGGGTCGAGGCGGGAGACGGCATGCCGCGGGTTCGGAACGATGCGTACGAGGTCGTGCAGGCTGCGATCCGGGCCATGCCGGGCGTGACCGCCAAGCGGATGTTCGGGGCGGCGGCGTTCTTCACGGCCGGCCGGATGTTCGCTTTCCTCTTCGACGAAGCCATCGTGCTCAAGCTCCCCGAGGCCGAACGCCAGGCCGTGCTCGACACCCGGGTCGGGCGGCCGTTCCTCACCAACGAGCGGGCCCCCTTCGGCCGCTGGGTGGAAACCTCCATCCTCGGCATCGAGGCGACCGCCCGCGCCATCCG
>JBBIMQ010000191.1:0-5649 GCA_037444345.1 Gemmatimonadota bacterium
CGACCGCGGGGCTGGCGGTCCGCGCCGGGCAAGCAGCCACCGGGTGACTGCCCGGTGGCCCCGATCGGCGTCCGTGACGGCGGGCCGCCGCCCGGTTACCCGGTACCACCGCGCGGCGTATATTGTGGTCTCCCATGACGTACCGGCTCGTTTCCCTGAGCGGCGATCACGACGTTGAGCTGGCGCTCGACCACGTGTACGTCGTGGGCCGCGCGGTGACGAGCGACATTCCGATTTTCGACCCCACCATCTCGCGCCGCCACGCCGAGCTCCGCCCCTCCCGCCAGGGCGTGCTGGTCCGGGATCTCGGCAGCTCGAACGGCACCTTCATCAACGGGGCCCGGATCACCGAGGCGACGCTCGCCCCCAACGACTCGGTGACCTTCGGCAAGGTGGTCTTCCAGCTCAAGGCCACGGACCTCGCCCCGTTCCGGCCCCCGCCCACCTCGGGGGCGGCGCTTCCCCACCCCGGCGGCACGATCGTCAAGCAGATCCAGCTGAGCGGCGGGGTGCCGGCGGTGATCGCGGGCCAGGTGGCCGCCGAGGTGGGGGCGGGGCAGCTCAAGGTGGAGGGGGTGGGCAGCCAGGAACGGCAAGCCCGGAAGCTCTCCCTGCTGCTCGACGTGGCGCAGAAGCTGTCCGGCGAGCTCGACCTCGATCGCCTGCTGGGCCGGGTGGTGAGCACGACCTTCGAGGTGATGAACGTGGACCGGGTGTCGGTGCTGCTCCTGAGCGGAGACAAGGGCGAGCTCATTCCCCGGGTCTCCAAGAGCCGCCTGGGCGACACCTCGGCGCAGCACGTGCCGCGCTCGATCGCGCGCAAGGCGGTAGAGGAGCGGGTCGCGATCCTCACCGACAACGCGGTGGCGGACGACCGCTTCAAGGGCGGGCAGTCCATCCTGCTCCAGAGTGTGCGGAGCGCCATGTGCATTCCGCTCATGGCGAGCGCGGAGCAGGTGCTGGGCATCCTCTACGTGGACAACCTCACCGCCACCAACTCGTTCAACGACGAGGACCTCCAGTTCCTGATCGCCTTCGGGGGCCTCGCGGCGATCGCGATCAAGAACTCGAAGTACGCCGACCAGATTCAGCGGGAGGCGATGGTTCGCTCCAATTTCGAGCGCTACTTTGCCCCGAACGTGGCGGCCGAGATCGCCCAGCAGCAGGGGAACGTGAAGTTAGGCGGCGACAAGCGGCCGGTGACGATTCTCTTCTCGGACATCCGGGGGTTCACCTCGATCTCGGAGACGATGAGCCCGGACGGCATCGCGAACCTGCTGTCCGACTACTTCACCGAGATGGTGGACATCATCTTCGCCCACGGGGGAACGCTCGACAAGTTCATCGGCGACGCGATCATGGCCATCTGGGGCGCGCCGATCCCGCACGCCGACGACCCCGATCGCGCGGTTCAGGCTGCGATCCAGATGCAGCGTACCATGCAGAGCCTGAACGCGACGTGGCGCGAGGCGGGACGGCCGACGATCACCGTCGGCATCGGCCTCAACCACGGCGAGGCCTTCGCGGGCAACATCGGCAGCCACCTCCGGCTCGAGTACACCGTGATCGGCGACGCGGTGAACGTGGCGAGCCGGCTCTGCTCCAACGCCGGAGGAGGCGAGGTGCTGATCAGCGACCCGCTGTACCAGATGCTTAAGGTGAAGCCTCCGGTGGAGCCGATGGAGCCGCTCGCGGTGAAGAACCGCGCCCAGGCCGTGCCGGTGTGGCGGGTGCGGGTCTAGCGGCTACCGCCCGAACCGGTAGGGGTGGCCCGCCTCCTCCAGCAACGCGATGACCAGTCGCACCGGCAAGCCCATCACCCCGAAGAAGTCGCCGTCAATCCGCTCCACCAGCGCCGCACCGTACCCCTGGATCCCGTAGGCGCCGGCCTTGTCCATCGGCTCGCCAGTGGCCACGTAGGCGCGAAGGAACTCCTCGCTGGCTGGACGGAAGGTCACCGCCGTGACGTCGGTGGCCTGCCGCAATCCGCTCTCCGCCTTGAGCGCCACCGAAGTGATCACCTGATGGCTCCGCCCCTGGAGCAGGCGCAGCATCCGGAGCGCGTCAGCCTCGTCGGCCGGCTTCTCCAGCAAGAGATCGCCCAAGAGCACCGTGGTGTCCGCGCCAAGCACCAGGCGCCCGGGCACGGCCAGGGCCTTCTCCCGCGCCAGCCGCTCGGCATAGGCGATCGGGGTTTCGCCCGGCAGCCGGGCCTCAGGAATGTGGGCCGGCCGGACCTCGACCGGGATCCCCAGCATCTCGAGCAACTGGCGGCGGCGGGGGGAGGCGGAGGCGAGCACGAGGGTCGGAGGCGGCATGGAGTGGGTGGGAAACCGGGGGCAAACGGGCAGGGGCTCGGGGCACCGCTCCGCGGGCCGGCTCAGTCTTCCCCCCCCTGCTCCCGCTCCAGGACCAGTGTCACCGGCCCATCGTTGTGAATCTCCAGCTCCATCAGCGCCCCGAATTCGCCGGTCTCGACCCGGAGGCCGCGGGCCCGGAGCTGGGCGATGAACCGCTCGTAGAGCGGAACCGCCACCTCGGGGCGGGCGGCGGCGAGGAACGACGGGCGCCGGCCCTTCGCCGCATCAGCGTACAGGGTGAACTGGGAAACGACGAGCAGGGCCCCGTCCACCTCGGCCAGCCCCAGGTTCATCTTGCCGGCCGCGTCGGAGAACAGCCGGAGGCCGGCCACTTTCTCGGCCATCCAGTCCACCTCGGCACCGGTGTCGGTGTGCGTGAACCCCACGAGCAGGCAGAACCCCCGGCCGATCGCTCCCACGGGCTTCCCGCCCACGGCGACGCTGGCCCGGCTCACGCGCTGCAGAACGACTCGCACTGGCCCTCCTCCAAGAGGCCCGGGCGCGGTCCCGGGGTCCGCGCCGCCGCAGCGGCCTTCGGGGGGCGCACCCGCGCCCGGGCGGTCACTCGACCGTCACGCTCTTGGCCAGATTCCGCGGCTGGTCCACGTTGCAGCCGCGGCGCACCGCCACGTAGTACGCGAAGAGCTGGAGCGGGATGATCGTGAGGACCGGGGTCAGAAGGTCCAGCGTTTCCGGAATCGCGAAGGTCGCGGTGGCGAGCCGGCTCAACTGGTCCTCGCCCCCGTTCTTGATGGCGATCACCTGGCCGCCGCGGGCCCGGACTTCCTCCACGTTGGAAAGGATCTTGCCGTAGACCGCGTCGCGGGGCGCGATGAAGATCACCGGCATGTTCTCGTCAATGAGCGCGATCGGCCCGTGCTTCATCTCCGCCGCCGGGTAGCCTTCGGCGTGGATGTAGGAGATCTCCTTGAGCTTGAGCGCGCCCTCGAGCGCCACCGGAAAGTTGAGCCCTCGCCCCAGATAGAGAGCATTGTTGACCCGCCAGAACCGGTCGGCCAGCTCCTCCACTTCGGAAGCACGGTCCAGAATCCGCTGGATCAGGTCGGGAAGCTCCTTCATGGCCTGGATGATCTGGCGACCCTGCAGGATGGACAGGTTCCGGAGCCGGGCGAACCGGAGCGTCACCAACAGCAACGCCACCACCTGACTGGTGAACGCCTTGGTGCTCGCCACCCCGACCTCCGGTCCGGCGTGGAGGTAGATCCCGCCGTCCACCTCGCGCGCGATGGTGGAGCCCACCACGTTCACGATCCCGGCGGTCCGCGCCCCCAGGCGCTTCGCCTCGCGGATGGCGGCCAGGGTATCGGCGGTCTCGCCCGACTGGGACACCCCGATCACCAGGGTGCGGTCGTCCACCACCGGGTTGCGGTAGCGGAACTCGGAGGCATACTCGACCTCGACCGGAATCCGGGCCAGCTCCTCCAGCAGGTACTCGCCGATGAGCGCCGAGTGCCACGAGGTGCCGCAGGCGGTGAGGACGATCCGCTGGATCCGCTTGATGTCGTCGTCGGTGAGATTGAGCCCCGAAACCCGTGCGGTCCCCTCCTCCTCGAGCAGGTGCCCCCGCATCGTGTTCCGGACCGTGTGCGGCTGCTCGAAGATCTCCTTCAACATGAAATGGGCGAAGCCGCCCCGCTCGATGGTGGCGAGATCCCACTCGATCTGGCTCACCGGCTTCTCGATCCGGGTGGCGGCGAGATCGCGCACGTGGTAGCCGTTCCGGGTGAGGACCACCATCTCCCCGTCGTCGAGGTACACCACGGAACGGGTGTGCGCCAGAATGGCGGAAGCATCCGAGGCCACGAACCACTCGTCCTCCCCCACCCCGACCAGAAGGGGCGACCCCTTGCGGGCCGCCACCAGGACATCGGGGTCGTCGCTGCAGATGACCGCGATGCCGTAGGCCCCGTCCACCTCGCGGAGCGCCTGGGCCACCGCTTCCTCGAGGCTGTCCTGGTAGCACTCGCCGACCAGGTGGGCCAGCACCTCGGTGTCGGTCTCGGAGCGGAACGTGTGCCCGCGCTGCTCCAGCAGCTTCCTGATCGCCCCGGCGTTCTCGATGATGCCGTTATGGATCAGGGCGATGCGCCCGCTCTGATCGGTGTGGGGATGGGCGTTCGGCGTGGTCGGGGCGCCGTGCGTCGCCCAGCGGGTGTGGCCGATCCCCACCGTGCCCTGGGGAAGGTTGCCCTGCAGCGACTTCTCGAGGGCCGACAGCTTGCCAGCCTGCTTGGCGATGACCAGACCCTGCCCGTTGATGACCGCGATGCCCGAGGAGTCGTAGCCCCGGTACTCCAGCCGCCGGAGCCCTTCGATGAGGAGCCCGGCCGCCTGCCGGGGTCCGAGATAGCCAACGATGCCGCACATCCTGGGAATCCTCTAGCGCTCGAACATGGGGCGACAGACTGCGATCAGGTCCTCGGCGGCCGTCCGCCTGGGGGCTTCGGCGATGATTCGCACGATGGGCTCCGTGCCCGAGGGTCGAACATGCAGCCATCGGTCGGGCCAGGCCAGCCGGAGCCCGTCGCGCTGGTCCCACAGGGCGTCGGGGAACCGCTCGCGCAACTGCTGGTACACCGCTGCCAAGTCCTTGCCGCGTGGCGTCTTGGCCTTGACGATCGCGTACCGGGGCCCTTCGGCGGCCAGCCGGGACAGCGACCGCCCAGTCCGAGCCAGAAGCTGCAGGATCAGTGCCACACCGAGGGGTGCGTCACGGCCCAGGTGGAAGGCTGGCAGGATGACACCGCCATTCCCTTCGCCGCCGATCACCGCCCTCACCTCGCGAATCGTCCGGGCCACGTTGGCCTCTCCCACGGGGGCGCGGACCAGCCGGGCCCCGCATCTCCGGGCCGCATCCTCCACGACCAGGCTGGTCGAGAGGTTCGCGACCACGACCGGCTCGGCCCCGGCGTCGCGGCGGGCGTCCGCCCCCGGCTCGAGCACGGCGCGCACCGCGAAGGCGAGGGTGTAATCCTCGCCGATCGCCTCGCCGCGCTCGTCCACCAGCGCCAGCCGGTCCCCGTCGGGATCGACCGCGAGGCCCACAGCCGCGCCGGTCTCCCGGACCAGGCGGCAGAGATCTTCCAGGTTCTCGGGGGTGGGTTCCGGCGGGCGCGGAAACCGGCCGTCGGTTTCGAGGTTGATCGCGTGCATCTCGCAGCCCAGGCGCTCGAGGAGCGGCGGCAGGATGGTGCCGCCTGCACCCCGCACCGCATCCACCGCCACCGTGAACCGCCGGGCACGGCTCGCGGGGAGATCGAGCTGGGGG
>JBBIMQ010000192.1:0-5642 GCA_037444345.1 Gemmatimonadota bacterium
GCCTGCGGGAGCTCTGCGTCGAACCAGGATGAAGAAGTCTCCTGGATCTGCCTGAAGCGTTCTTCAACTGTCCCTTCGCCCAGTCTCACGAGACCGCCTCTAGCTTGGGCCCGGACAGCGATTCCCGGACCGCTGGAGTGACACCTCCTGCTGGCAGCGATACCCGCCTTTCCCCGCTCCCTCGCCCTGTCGAGGAGCTGGAGACCGTCGTCATCCGGTTCGCGGGGGACAGCGGCGACGGCATCCAGCTGGCCGGGGACGAGTTCACCTGGGCGGTGGCGCTGGGCCGCGCCGACTTCGCCACCCGGTCCGATTATCCCTCCGAAATCCGGGCGCCGGCAGGGACCCTCTTCGGCGTCTCCGCCTATCAGATCCAGTACGGCTCTCACGAGGTGTTCACGCCTGGCGACCGGCCCGATGTGCTGGTGGCCTTGAACCCGGCAGCGCTCAGGCTGAACCTGGGCGACCTGAAGCCGGGCGGCATGGTGATCGCCGACAGCGGAGCGTTCACCGACGCCAACCTCGCCAGGGCCGGCTACGCCACCAATCCGCTCACCGACGGGAGCCTGGCCGGGTACCGGCTCTTTCCCGTCAACGTCGGCGACCTGACCGTGCGGGCGCTGGCGGGCTCGGGGCTCTCCAGGAAGGAAATGGCGCGTTGCCGGAACCACTTCGTCCTCGGCCTGATGCTGTGGCTCTACCAGCGCCCGCTGGACGAGGAGGTGGCGGAGGTCCATCGCCGGTTCGCGGCGAAGCCCGAGCTCGCGGCGGCCAATGTCGCCGCGCTCCGGGCTGGTTACGCCTGGGCGGAGTCGCAGGAAATCTTCCCGGTGCACTACCAGGTGAGGCCTGCTCAACTCCCTCCGGGGACTTACCGGAGCGTCACCGGCAACCTCGCGGCGGCGCTGGGCTTCGTGGCGGCCTCGGGACTCTCGGGGCTTCCCCTGGTGCTGGTGTCGTATCCGATCACGCCGGCATCCGACATCCTGCATTACCTCGCCGGCCTCCGCCATTTCAACGTGACGACCTTCCAGGCGGAGGACGAAATCGCCGGGATCTGCGCAGCGATCGGGGCCGCCTTCGGGGGCGCGCTGGGAATCACGACGACCTCTGGACCTGGCATGGCGCTCAAGACCGAAGCGTTGGGCCTGGCGGTGATGCTGGAGCTCCCGCTGGTGGTGGTGAACGTGCAGCGGGGCGGACCGTCCACCGGACTCCCGACCAGGGTCGAGCAGGCCGACTTGCTCCAGGCGCTCTACGGCCGGCCGGGCGAATGTCCGGTCCCGGTGATCGCGGCCCGCTCGCCGGCCGACTGCTTCGAATGCGCGCTCGAGGCGGTCCGCCTGGCGGTCCGGTACATGACCCCGGTCATCCTGCTCTCGGACGGCGCGATCGGCAACAGCGCGGAGCCGTGGCGCATCCCCGATGTCGCGTCGCTGCCGAGGATCCCGGTGGCGTTCCGGACCGATCCCGTGGACTACCGGGTCTACGCCCGCGACGAGCGCCTGGCGCGCGCCTGGGTCCGGCCGGGGACGCCGCACCTGGAGCACCGGATCGGCGGACTGGAGAAAGACAGCCTGACCGGCAACATCTCGAGTGACCCGAGGAACCATCAGAAGATGGTGGAGACCCGTGCCGCGAAGGTCGCGGGGATTGCGCGGGAGATTCCGCCCTCGCCGGTGCAGGGGCCACGGGAGGGGAAGCTTCTCGTCCTTACCTGGGGGAGTACCTGGGGTGCCGCCGCCCACGCGGTGGAGCGGGTGCAGGCCCTTGGCCTGGAGGTCGCTCACCTCCACTTGCGCTACTTGAACCCGCTTCCTCCGGACCTGGGCTCGATCCTGAGCCGCTACCGGCAGGTCCTGGTGCCGGAACTCAACCTGGGCCAGCTCGCGCGCCTCATCCGGGAGCGCTACCTGCGCGACGTGGCCCGGCTCAACCTGGTCGAGGGCCGGCCGTTGACCGTGGCCGAGCTCCAGAACCGGATCGAGGAGCTGGCGGGATGAGCCACCTGCGGGATGCGCCGGTGAGACTCACGCGCAAGGACTTCGCCAGCGACCAGGAGGTGCGCTGGTGCCCCGGCTGCGGCGACTACGCCATTCTGGCCCAGCTCCAGAAGCTGCTGCCGGAACTCGGCATTCCGCGGGAGAACTTCGTCTTCATCTCCGGGATCGGGTGCTCCAGCCGGCTTCCGTATTACCTGGAGACCTATGGCCTGCACGGCATCCACGGCCGCGCGCCCGCGATCGCGACCGGGCTGGCCCTGGCGCGGCCCGAGCTCTCGATCTGGGTCATCACGGGAGACGGCGACGCGCTCGCGATCGGCGGGAACCATTTCGTCCACGCCCTGCGGCGCAACGTCAACTTCAAGGTGCTGCTCTTCAACAACCGGATCTACGGCCTCACCAAGGGCCAGGTCTCCCCCACCTCCCCGCTCGGAGCCCGGACCAAGAGTACGCCCTTGGGCTCGGTGGACCGGCCCTTCAACCCGCCGGCGCTGGCGCTCTCGGCCGGCGCCACCTTCGTGGCGCGGAGCCTGGACGCCGACCAGGATCATCTGGCCCAGGTTCTCCGCCAGGCGGCGCGGCACCGGGGCACGGCCTTCGTCGAGATCTATCAGAACTGCGTCACCTTCAACGACGGGGCGTTCGCCCTCCTCGCCGACCGCGAGGTCCGGGACGAGCACCGGCTCTTGCTCGAGGACGGCCGGCCCCTCGTGTTCGGCGCGAGGCGCGACCGCGGGATCCGGTTCGATGGGGCGCGGCCGGTCGTCGTTCGTCTCGGTGAAGGAGATGCCGGGAATGGCCAGTGCGCCGTCCACGACGCGCGCGATCCCGGGCTCGCGTACCTCCTCTCGCAGCTCGGCCCGCCCGACTTCCCGGTCCCACTCGGGGTGTTCCGGAAGGTGGAGGCGCCCACCTACGAGGAGCTGAATGCGGGCGTGGCTCGAGAAGCACGGCGGCTCCACGGCGCGGGGCGGCTGGCTACCCTCCTCGCCGGGACCACCACCTGGGAGATCGAATAGGCCTCGGGGAGGCGAGGCCCGCCGATCGGGCGCAAGGCGCCCATCGGCCCCGTGTTCGAGGCGCCTGGAGCGCGACCACCACACCGACCCACTCCCGCGGTCCCGACGGGGTCCCCCCTCCGGTGCCCCCGGCGGCCGGCGAGCCGCGACCTCCCGGCCCGCCGATGTCACCGGGCCCGACTAAGATTGGTACCATCCTTTCGGCCCGCAGCGGATCAATGCCGCCGAACCTCTCCAAATCGCGGTTCGTCGCCGGCTGGCAGTGTCACAAGCAGCTCTGGCTCAAGGTGCACGAGCCGGACGCCCCCGAGCTTCGGGTGGACGTGGTCCTCCAGGACCGGTTCGATCAGGGGGCCGAGGTCGGGGCTTTGGCACGGACCCTGTTCCCGGGCGGCGTGCTCATTGATCTGCCTCACGACCACCCGGACCGGATCGCCGCGACGCGGCGAGCGCTGGAGGCGGGAGCACCGGCCGTGTTCGAGGCGTCGTTCGTGGCGGACCGGGTGTATGTGGCCATTGATGTGCTCGAGCGGGTGGGCGAGGGCTTCAACCTGATCGAGGTCAAGTCGTCCACCAAGGTGAAGGACGAACACATCCCGGACCTCGCCATTCAGGTCTGGGTGGCCCGGCGGTCGGGCCTCGAGATCCGCCGCGCCGAGTTGCTGCACCTCAACAGCGACCACCGGCACCCGGACCGAGAGCCGCTGTTCGTGCGCACCGATGTCACCGCCAAGGTCGAGGCCTTGCAGCCGTTCATCCCGGCAATGGTGGAGGAGCAGTTGGCCGCTCTTGCGGGCCCGCTACCTCGGATTTCCCCCGGCCCTCACTGCTGGATGATCGAGCGGGGGTGCCCCTTCTGGGAACGCTGTTTCCCCACCGACGAGCATCACGTCTGGAACCTCTACCGTGCCCACAAGATGGAAAAGTGGTCCCTGGTGCAGCAGGGGATCCGCCGCCTGGTCGAGCTGCCGGAGCGGCACCGGCTGAACCCGGTCCAGCGCCGCCAGCGCGAAGCGCTCCGGCGGGGCGAGATGATCGTGGAGCCGGGGCTCGGGGAGGCGCTCAGGGCGTTCGAGGGGCGGCTGGGCTTCCTGGACTTCGAGACGATCAGCCGGGCGCTTCCGGTCTGGCCGGACGTGGGACCCTGGCGGGCGGTGGTGGTGCAGTTCAGTTACCATGAACAGGTGGACGGCGCGGGGCGGACCTATCGCCACCACGCGTTTCTCGCCGAGGGGCCCCACGACCCACGGGAGGAACTGGCGCTCCGGCTGCTCGAGGCCACCCGAGGCGCGGACCGGATCGTGATGTACAGCTCGTTCGAGCGGAGCCGGATCCGTGACCTGGCCGCCTGGCTGCCCCACCTGGCTTCCGATCTCCGCGCGCTGGAGGGGAAGCTGGTGGACCTGCTGCCGGTGATCCGGGACCACGTCTATCACCCGCGGTTCGCCGGCGGCTTCGGGGTCAAGCAGGTGTTGAACCCGCTGGTGCCGGACCTCACCTACGACGACCTGGCCATCGTGGACGGCGAGGTGGCGAGTGTAGAAATCGCGCGACTGCTCTTCGTCGCGCACCGGGTGCGGGATCGGGACCAGCTCCGGCGCGACCTGCTCGCCTATTGTGAGCGCGACACCTGGGCGATGGTGCGGCTGCTCGAGCGACTGCGGGAGCTGGCGGGGCTGGGGCGGGGAGCCGCGCGGTGAGGCGGTGGTCCGCGGTGTCTCTCCCGGACCCCGGACAGGGAGCGCGAGAACGGGAGGCCGGGTAGAGCGGCCCCACGGGGGCTCGAATCCGGGTGGCGTATTCGGGCGACGACCCGGGCTCCCGCGGTGACATCGAGGACCGGAGGGCCTCGCCGCCGGCCGGTCGGAGGGATCTTCGGCGAATGAGCGGCACCACACCGGCGATGCGAGCCATCCGGGTCCATGCGCCCGGCGGTCCTGAGGCGCTCCGCCTGGAGACCATTCCGGTGCCGGACCCCGGTCCCGGGGAGGTCCTCGTCAGGCTGGAGGCGGCGGGAGTCAACTTCATTGACATCTACAAGCGCACCGGCCTCTACCCGATACCTCTACCGGCCACGCTGGGCGAGGAAGGCGCCGGAACCGTGGCGGCGATCGGCGCCGGCGTCTCCGGCCTCCGCCAGGGCGACCGGGTGGCCTGGGCCAGCGCCCCGGGCGCGTACGCGGAGTACGCGGTGGTCCCGGCGGCGAAGGTGGTGCCGCTCCCGCCCGGGATCAGCCTGCGGCTGGGTGCCGCTGTCATGCTCCAGGGACTGACGGCGCACTACCTGGCACTCTCCACCTATCCGCTCCGCGGAGGGGAATGCTGCCTGGTGCATGCCGCCGCGGGTGGAGTGGGGCTCCTTCTGGTCCAGATCGCCAAGCGGCAGGGCGCCTTCGTGATGGGCACCGTGGGCACCGACGAGAAGGCAGAGCTCGCCCGCGCGGCCGGGGCCGACGAGGTGATCGTCTATACGCGCGAGGACTTCGGCGCTCGAGCCCGCGAGGCCACCGGCGGCCGCGGGGTCCAGGTGGTGTACGACTCGGTGGGCCGGAGCACCTTCGGGCGGAGCCTCGAGGCGCTGGCACCGCGCGGCATGATGGTCCTCTTCGGCCAGTCGAGC